>CAIRDL010000679.1 GCA_903877345.1 uncultured Oscillochloris sp.
AGCAAGGCGGTTGTCCAGGGTGGAGCCGGATGGAGCGGCACCGTTCCATGCTTCTCCCGTTCCAACGCCCACCTGCGGTGTACCTTGTTGGCCCGTTGGGATGAAGGACACACCGATCCGTGGCTGATCCGCACCGATCTTGCCCCGGAGCAGGCGGATGGCGCGTGGTATGGCCTGCGTCCCATGATCGCATGTGGCTTCAAGGAAACGAAACGTGGGGGTTGGCAGTGGGAACAAACCAAGATGACGGATCCGGCCCGCGCCACGCGCCTCTGGTTGGCGCTTGCGGTGGCGACCCTCTGGGTGGTCAGCGTGGGTGGTCATGCGGAGGTGACGGCCCATGCCAGTATGTTGGATGTGCTGCCCGAACCCGTCGCACGCCCAACCCCGCGCTCCCGTCCACGGCTCCTGCGTTGCTTTCGGCGGGGCGTCATCGTCATCATTACCACCTTATTGCTCACCGGCGAACGCCCCTCGGGCGCGTTCCATCCTGAACCGTGGCCAGAAACACGTGACACGGGAGCGAGCATCCCCGATGCACGTGTACCGCAGCAGAACGCCGCATAATGAAAAAACCTACCCCTGAAAGACCACTCACCCCCCCGCAGCAGGCAAGACCATCTCAGTCTGCTGCTTGAGATAGGCTTCGATCAGCGTAAGCAGCGCAATCAGGCTGACAGGCTTGCGGAGATAGTCGTTGGCCCCCGCCGCCAGACAGCGTTGGCGATCTTCTAGCGTCGTTAGCGCAGTCAGGGCAATGATCGGCGTCGCGTCAAAGCGCGCCTCGTTACGCAGGCGGCGAATGACCTGTAAGCCGTCGAGGACGGGCAGTTGGATGTCCATCAAAATGAGCGCCGGACAGGTCGTGTAGGCTTGTTGCAGCCCTTCCCCGCCATCGCGGGCAACCAGCACCGTATAGCTGTGGTGGGTAAGATAATCGCTGATCGCTTTGCTGCTGGCCGCGTTGTCTTCCACCAACAGGATGGTCGCCAACGAAGCTTGTGGCTGCCTCGTCGCTGTTTCGTCAGGCGCGGCGGCGACGGGGCGCGGTTCTGCAAGGCCATGCAGCACCACCGCCCCTTCTTGCCACGGGATGCAGACGGTAAAACAACTGCCCTGACCCGGCACGCCCGCACTCTCGGCCTGCACACTGCCGCCATGCAAATCTACCAAGCGCCGCACCAGCACGAGGCCAAGCCCCGTGCCTTCGTACTGGCGGGCAAGGCTAGAGTCGAGTTGGGTGAAGGGCGTGAAAAGGCGGCCAATGGCGTTGGCCGGAATGCCGATCCCGCTGTCCTGGACGATAAAGCGCAGCGCACCTTGCTCCGCGTCGGGCGTTACCGTCAGACTGACATGGCCGCCGGTGGGCGTGAACTTGACCGCATTGCTCAACAGGTTGACCAAAATCTGGGTGAGCCGTCGGGCATCGGCGTGCAGCGTGAGTTCTGGGTCGCTGAGTTGGCAGGTGATCTGGAGGCCCTTTTTCAGCGCGGCCTCGTGGACAAAGCGCAGGCTGGCCTGACAGAGCGCAGTGACTACAATCCGCTCCGGCTGGAGTTCCAGCTTGCCCGCTTCGATTTTCGCCAGATCGAGGATGTCGTTAATCAGGGACAGTAGGTGCCGCCCGCTCTGTTCGATGGTGCTAATCGCGTAGCTTTGGCGGGTCGTGAGCGGGCCGTAGATCGCCTCCTCCAGACTCTCCGTCAGGCCCAGGATGGCGTTGAGCGGGGTTCGCAGTTCGTGACTCATGTTCGCCAGAAATTCGTCTTTTGTACGCAGGGCGTGGGCCAACTCGTCGTTAGCGCGACTAAGCTCCGCCGTGCGTTCGGCCACGCGCTGCGCCAGCGAAGCCCGCTCGGCTTGCAGCGCCACCTCGGCCTGTTTGCGCTCGGTGATGTCACGGATGACGCCCAGCGATACGGCTCCGCCCTCGCGCTTGAGATAGACGCCGCTCACTTCACCAGTAAAAACTGACTGATCTTTGCGGCGCATGTGCAGTTCAATCCGCCGCATGGTGTCGCCCTGCTCGAACTCTTGCGCGAAGAGGGCAAACAGGCGCGCTATGTCCTTCTCGTCCAGCAACGTCAGGAACGACTGACCGATCAGTTCCGTCGGCTGAAAGCCAAAAAGGTGCTGCACCGCTGGCGAGATGTAGGTAATCAGGCTGGTGCGATCCGCCATGAAGACCACGTCGCGGAGTTGCTCGGTAATCGTGCGGAATTGTTCTTCGCTGGTTCGCAGCGCCTGCTCGACGTAGGTACGTTCAGTGTCATCGTGAATGATCGAATAGAGCAGCGTACGCTCTCCGATCATCACCGGGCCAGAGAAGACTTCAACCGTGCGGATTTCGCCCGAAGCAAGCCGGTGCGGGAACCGAAAATGGTTGCGGAGTTCCTGTTGGGCGGCATGCATTTCGGCATGCACTTCATCTGGGGTGAGTTGATTGAGCGCACTGATGCTCATGGCGAGCAAGCTGGCGCGAGCATAGCCGTAGAAGCGCTCCGCCGCCGGGTTGGCGTCAACGATGGCGCCCGAGACGGGATCAATCAGCAGTTGAATCGCCGCGTTCTGCTCAAACATCGCCCGGTAGCGCGCCTCGCTCGCTTGAAGCGCCGCCTCAACCGCTTTGCGTTCAGCGATATTCCGGCTCACCGTTGCCAAGCCGGTGGGCTGCCCTTGGGCATCGCGGATGGCGAACAACACATGGAGCATCCAGATCGCCGCGCCAGTCTGGAAGTGACGAAAGCGGATCTCAACCTCCGCATGGCCTTCGCGCAGCACCTGTGGGTAAAAAGTCTCGGTGATGAACGGCTGATCTTCAGGGAAGAAAAAGGCCGTGACAGGAAGTTGGTGCGCTTGCGAGGCGTCGCCCAGCCCGACGAGCTTGCGGCCCGCCGGATTGAGATAAGACCCGACAAAGGCCAGATCACACATGGCGATGAACTCGGTGCTGTAGTCGGCCAGCGCCGCGAACTTCTCCAGATCCCGTTGCGCCTGGGCGCGGGCAGTCTCGGCTTGGAGAAGCACTTGGTACTGGAGGCGCGCTTGGCGCTGCCAGAGCATCGCCAGCAGCGAAGTCACAGAGAGCATGATCAGCAGCAGAATGCCCATGATCAGGACTGTCTGGAGCCGCCAGGTACCTTCAAGCTCCGCCAAGTCAACTTGCGCGATGAGGAACCAGGGGGTTTCAGGAATCGCGGTGATGACGGCGAACACCGGGACGCCCGTGTAGTCCTGACCGCGCATGTTCTGCGCCCCGTACAGGATTGCCTGCACCGCCGGGTTCGTCTGGTCGCTCAGGGGCATGCGGAGCGTGAACGCGGCGTTGGCTTGCCGTCGCAGATCGCTCAGCACTAGGACTGCGTCGCCGTCCCGTTGCACGAGGTAGCTCTCAGTGCTGGTGTTGGCGATGGAGCGCATCTGGAGGGCCGTGGTAAAAAACTGATTGGTATCGGTCTCGATAATAATGCTGCCCAAAGGCTGCGTCGCGGTCAGCGCCGTCGTGAAGAGCGGGGCGATGGTGTCAACGTGGTGCACTTGGCTGTTGGGGTTGCTGTGGAGGCTCGTGAAAAGCGCCCGGCGCGTCTGGGTCGCCGTAATGATGGCCTGTTGCACTTCGGAG
>CAIRDL010000680.1 GCA_903877345.1 uncultured Oscillochloris sp.
ACGGTGCATCCCGAATGGGAAGTGTCCGTTGGAACTGGCCGGCTACGACGTGAGCACGGTGCCGATGGCGCAGATCTGCCGGGGGCAGGTGCTCGACTGGCCGCCGGAGGGGTTGGGGGAGGTAGTCCCCAAACGGTAACGCTCACCCCCCCAAACGGTAACGGTCACTAATGGCCGTGCTATAATCCCAGCGCACCACAGCGTATGTTGAGGAGGCAACGATGCTTCGTAAAGCGCTTCCGCCCGACGCCGTAAGCTTGTAGTCGGAGGTTTATCGCTATGCGCCGTTTGATTCGCTTCGCTGTCGCCGTAGCTTTCCTGTTGCTACTGGCGACCCCCGTCCTGGCACAGGGCCGGGTGATCATTGAAGACCCGGATGGCCGTCTTAATCAGGATGCCGTCCGGCAGGCCGCCCGTCCACTGGTGGACCGAGGAGCCGCTGTTGCGATCTACATCGTGCCCAAAGGTGGCGATGCCGACGCCGTCCAGCGCCTCATTGCTGCTGGTCTCGCCCGCAGTAACAAGGTGCTGCTCTCCAACGTGATCTGCATCTATGTGGCCGTGAATGACCGCTACAGTACCATTATCTATGGTGATAAGTGGAGCGATGCCCTTGCGGTCAATGACAATGCTGCGGTCATTCGCAAAGGCGATCTCGGCCCTGGTCTCTCCGATGGCGATTACACCCGTGGGTTTGTCACCGCACTGGGGGCCATTGACAAGGCCATCGCCAACCCGCCCGTTCCCGGTGGCGGCACCATTGTTGATCTGATGCCGTTGATCATCGGCATCGGCGTGCTGATCGTGATCGGCGTTGCCAGCAGCATCTTCATCAGCCGCAGACGGGCCGGACAGACGCGGGCCGAGGCTCAGCAACGGCTCAAGGACGCCCGCGAGGGTGCCGGGTCGCTCATTGCCAACTTGGGCCGACGCTTTCAGGACGCGGCGGAGAAGGCGAAGTACGATAAGGTTTCCTACAGCGCCGCTGATGTCAATCGGCTCCAGAGCCTTCAGCGCGAAGCGACCGAGCGCTTCACCAAACTCCAGGGCTTGTTTGATGACACTGGTGAGCAGCTTGAACGTTCCGCCGAACCTACCAACGAGCAACTCACCCAAGCTACCACCGGCTACGAGCAGGTGAAAATTGCCGCACAGGAGGCAGATGTGGCCTTGAAGGAAGTTGAGGCGTTGCGCGTCAGCCTTGATGAACAAGCGCGTTTGGCGCGTGAGGAGCTTGAACGCGCAAAAAAAGCCTAGCCGGCGCTGCCAGCCAACTCGCTGCCCTCGGTAGGGTCATCGCCAATCAAACGGCAGCCCTCGCCCCGGCACAGCAGTTGGTTGAGCGGGCTGAGAAGGCGCTGGGCGTGTTCAACGCCCCAGAAGCCGCTCAGTACGCCAAGGCAGCGTCGGAGACCGCCCAACAGATCGCGACCGCCGCCGAGCGCTTCGGCACGATCCAGACGAGTATCGGTGCGGAACGTGAAGCCTCCCAGGCGGTCACATCCCAGGGTTATCGGCTCACGGTGACGGAGGAGGCGCTGAGCGCAAGTGAAACCGCGCTCGCCAGTGCCGCTACCGCACTCCAAGGGCAGGGGCCGCAAGTCGCGCTCTCCCACCTCGCAACCGCCCAGGCCCAACTTGAACGCGGCGTCGCTTCGGGCAGCGGTGCCCCGGCGCTTCGCACAACCAACGAGCGCCGTCTGGCTGAAATTGAGGCCCGTGGTGCCGCCGCCACTACCCGCATCGCCGAGGGTCGCCGGGTCTTTGATAAGGTGGACGATTTCGCCGAAAGTACCTGGAGCGATATTCGGGGCAACGGCAGTGAGGCCCAGACCACCGCTGACCAGGCCCAACGCCATTGGGAACAGGCACGCCAGGGCAATACGATGGAGGCCCAGGCGTTCTACGCGGCAAAGGAGAGTCTCGACGCCGCCACCCAGGAGCTTGACCACGTTGAGCAGTTGATTGCCGCGCTTGTGCAGCGTTTGCAGGATCTTGAAGCGGCACGCACTGCGGCCCCCGGTTTGCTCAACGAAGCCGAGCGCAGTCTGAACGACGGGCTTGCGTTCTTGCGGGCGAATGACCCTGATGTGGGCAAAGGGCCGGAAACCCAACTCCGCGAGGCGACGGAGCAGCTTGCGCTAGCGCGGGCCGAGGCCGGTCAGCCCAAACCTGACTGGCTCAAACTGGCCGCTGCGGCAACGACCGCTGACCGGCTCGCCGATACCGCGCTGGCGGGCGCACGCAGCGAGGCCGCGACCATGACGAAGTTGCGCCAACAGGTCGAGCAATTGCGCCCCTTGGTGAGCGGCGAGGTCAACAAGATCGCGAAGTTCGTCAATGTGCGCGGCGAAGACATTACCCCGCCGACAATGGCAACCGTCAAGGCGTTCATCCAGCGCTTTGAGCAGGCCCAAAGCCTTGACCAGCGCGCCGCCCAACTGGAAGAGGACGCCCGACGCACGACCCTGGAACAGACTATCGCCGCCTACGCCGCCATCCAAACTGAGAGCGCCCAGGTCTACCAAGCAGCTTCTACTGACGCGCAACGGCTTGAAAAGCTGCGAACCGACCTGAAGAACGAAATGGCAGCGACGCGGGCAGTGCTTGGGCAAGCCGAGGCGCTGTTGGCCCAGGCGGGCGGGCGGGTCAAAGGTGAAGAGCGCCAACGGCTGAATGCGGCCAAGTCAGCCTTTGACAGTATTCGCTTGCCCATCACTGGTGAAGCCAACTTGACCCGCACCACCGCTGAGGTACGCACGCTGGCCCAGACTTTCCGCGAATTGGAGGCACAATTCCGCAGTCAGGTGCCGACCGTGCCAGGCGGCGGCATTGGGCCGGTGATCATCACGGGCGGCAATGAGCATCACAGCGACAGTTCAAAGCCGACGTGGGGGGACTTCGGCAGTAGCGGCGGTACCTTCGGCGGCGGGAGCAGCGGTGGCAGTTTCGGTGGTGGTAGTAGCGGCGGTGGATGGTAACGTGGTGATGAGAATAGGTAAGATCCAACAGCGCACTCCGCATCTGGCGACGGCAGCCGCCGTGCAGACAGTTTGATGCCACAGCACATGGCCGTGCGTCTGTGCGGGCTGGCACTCGTCGCGCTGCTTGCCGTCAGCCCGCCGCCCGCCTACAGTCGCACGGCGTTACGCCAAAGCACCGAACGTGCCTTCGTCCTCGGTCTAACGCCCCAGGGTCGCCCGGTTGAAGTGGTGCAGTTTGGCGACGGCCCGCGTAAGCTGGTCGTCGTCGGCGACACCCACGGCGGCCCTGAGGCAAACACCTACCGCCTCGTCAACGCACTGATTGACCACTTCCGCGCCAACCCCACGCAGGTACCGGCGAGCGTGCGGATCTTCTTCATCCCCTCCCTCAACCCTGACGGCTTGGCGCTTGGTTCCCGTTTCGACGCGGCGGGCGTTGACCTCAACCGCAACATGAACACCAACCTCGACGCCTGTCCCGAGAATGACTGGCGTCTCTCCGTGCAAGGCGCTCGCGGTATCGTCTCGGACACGGGCGGCCCTTACGCCGATTCGCAGACCGAGACGCGCCTCATCCGCGCTTTCCTGCTCGACGCCGCCGGCGCGATCTTCATCCACTCCAACGCCGGTCTCGTCTTCCCCGCTACGTGCCAGCACGACCCCTCCATCGCTTTAGCCGCGACCTACGCCGCCGCCGCTGGCTACACCTACAGTCGCTTCTGGCCCAAGTACACGATTACCGGCGGCATGCACGACTGGGCAGGCAGCCTCGGCATCGCCAGCATCACCCCCGAACTGGTGACGGGCGACCAAGAGGAGTTGCCGCAGAACCTCGCGGGCCTGCGCGCCGTCCTGGCCGACGCCGAGGGTTTGTTGCCGCTGCCCGCTACAGGGCAAATTTTGGATGAGAACATCCCGGCAGCGATCTTCCGCTATTGGCGGGCGTTCGGTGGAGCGGAGCTTTTTGGCTCGCCTCTCGCTCCGGCTCACGAGACGCCAACCGGCCTCAGCCAGACTTTCCGCAAGGTGCGCCTTGCCCTGCGTGACGACCAGCGCGACACCGTCTATTACGTGCAGCCTGAGCCACTTGGCCGTGACGCGGCTCGCAGCCTGGCCTACGGTGGGGCCGAGGCGTTCGCCCCGGTGGCAAGCACCCCCGACGGGCGCTTCTTCCCTGAGACGGGACACACGCTGCAAGGGGCGATGCTCGACTTTTGGCAGCGCGGTGGCGGGCTTGAGGTCTTCGGTCTGCCCCTCACCGAACCATTCACCGCCATCGCAGCCGACGGGCAGCGCCGCAGCGTCCAGTACCTTGAGCGGGCCGTACTCGCCTATTACCCAGAAGACGGCGGGGTGCGGCTTGAACCGTTGGGCGAGCGGGAACTGGCTTTAGCCGCCCTTGACGCCCCATCCGCGCAACAGAGTGTGCGTTAGGCAAGGCTTCCCTTGTAACCGTGCCGCGCATGTGCGACCGAAGGAACCTGTTGACGAAGCCTAATGATGCGGTATAATGGGTTCAAGGTTTGGGGGTGCTTGGTTTCGACAGGGAGTGAAGGTCGCAGATTGCAAGCCGTGTCGCCCAGTCACGTAAAAAGGGCAAACGCCAACAACTGGCAACAAGAACATGGGCGTTTACGCCCTCGCTGCCTAACTAAACTAAGCAGCCGCCCCCACCGGTTCACTCGATGATCAGTGGTACGGCGTCAACAAGTCGGGTGCTCCCTAGGTGACCACCTGCTGGCCCGGGGAAAAGATAAGCGGGTTGGCCCAAAGACCGCCTTGCTCATTGTGTGGTCGCGGGCGAGCTCAAAACGATGGGCTAAGCTTGTAGCATATCGGCGGTTTAGCTTTTTGGACGGGGGTTCGACTCCCCCCATCTCCACCAATCCT
>CAIRDL010000681.1 GCA_903877345.1 uncultured Oscillochloris sp.
CACCTACGGCGTTTACGCCGAGTTCGGAGCCACCGTGAAGCGAAAGCCACCCCAACCCGTGACGCCGATGTTCCCTGCGGGCGACGACCTGCCGCTGTTCAGCAACGTGCCCACGCCGGTCACGCCGCCGCCAGCGGCCCCCGTCGTGCCGGTCACGCCGCCTACCGTGTCAGACACGGCCCTGCCGCTGCTCACCGCTATCGCCACTGCGCCCACCGTACCCACCGTGCCGGTGCCAGCGCGAGAGGAGGGCCGGTCATTGGGCTGACCACCCACCCCACGCCGCTCCGCTCGTCGGGTTGCCCCACCAAGCGTTGGTGGGGCTTTGTCTACCCTGGAGCGACCGGGAAGGAGCGTAAGAGGAAGAACGCGAATGAAAGACAGGGGGAGTTGGTGTGAGGTGGCTGAGGGCTGAAGACTGAAAGCGAAATGGCTTTGCTTTTCTGCCACAATCTCGCTATGATGGGCGCAAAGGGCCTAACGAATCTACGCGGAGGTCGCTGTGGAGCGCATCATCCTCAAAAACAAGCCGCTGATTGAGGCGATCTTTGAGTTGCACTGGAAGCTCCCGATCGAACATCCAGAGCTACCCGCTGACCCGAACTATACGTTGCTGGTCGGCAGCATGCACGGGCACTTCAAGGCCGAGTACCCGTTTTTTGAACAGCTTCCAACGACCCAGATTCCTGATGCCCTGGCCGCCTACCTCGTGCAGTACCGCTTTCGGGCTGGCGAACAAATGTGGCCTATCGTGCAGCTTGGGCCGGGTATTATCACGCTGAACCAGACGGCTGACTATCGCTGGGATGAGGACTTCGCCCCACGGATCGGGCGAACGGTTCGCGAATTTTTTACCGCCTATCCCGGTGAGCAGCCCCCCGTTGTACAATCGCTGATTCTTCGCTATATTAACGCCGTACCTTTTGACTACGAAAACCAGAACGTCTTTGAATTTCTGCGCGACATGATGCAGGTTCGCATCGAACTCGTGCCGAGTCTCTTTGAGGAGACTGGCGTACCCAACCATCCGCACGTTCTCGACATACGGGTTGCCTTCCCATCGGCCAATCCTGCTGGAACGATCTCCCTTCGGTTTGCCCGTGGCAAACACCAGAACCACGACACCCTCGTGTGGGAGAGTTGGTTCGAGTCAAGCGACGGCGCTGTGGCCCAGACTGAGGAGACAATTCTCACCTGGGCTACTGCTGCCCATACCGTTATCCGTGACTGGTTTTTCAAATTGATTGAAGGCGAACTTAGACAGAGGTTTGCATGACGTATGCCACCTTCAGTTCAACGCTTACCTTTCCAATCACGCACCCTTCGACGGCAAGCACAACTCAAGCCGAGCCAGATTGGCAGGCGCTCCTTTCCCAACACCCGCGTCAAGTTGCTCCGGCTGTCTGGCCGAAAGTGCGCCATGGCCGTTCGCTGCGAAGCATCATCGAGATTGATCAGTCAACGGTACGTCCAACGCAGACACCCCATAACGAGACTGTGGATGTGACGCCTCACCACGATGCGCTTGTCCAGGAACTGGTTGATGACGAGCAGCTTGCCGCCCAGCTTGAGGTGTACGCTCAGGCGAATGACTATCGCGCATTCAGGGCCGAGGTTGCCACTATGCATTGGGCACATCACGCGCCTGCCACGCTCGTGCGAATGATCAAGCTTGCGCTCAGCCACGCGTGGCTAACCCTAGCCGAAACCCTTATCGAGCAGGGCCGCGAGTTTTTTCCGCACGACCCCACCATCGGTCAGATCGCTCGTATCCTTGCGCCGCCGTCCATCACGGTCGTACCCGGTACTGCACCCCAGGGGCTAGCCGCGTCACGCATGTGGGTGCGGACACACGCTACGGCCTACCGAGGACAGTGGGTGGCTGTCTACAACGGCCAGTTGCTTGGGGTAGCGCCCTCGCTGGATGCTCTGCGTGCGACCATTGGCCCGCTCGAACAACCCGCCAGCACCATTATCACCCACATCTTGTGATGGCACGTTTTGCGAAGCTGCTCACCGATAATGATTTTGCCAGCGGCGTAACCTTCTATGAGGATTACTTCCCTGGCGACGAGGGGGATCGTCAGCGGCTTGTGATCTACGTGCACGTTGGTGCGACGCTCACCCCCTGCATCGTGGATACTGGGGCTGCTTGGTGTGTGCTCAATCCCAGCCTCGCGCAACCGTTGCTTGAGGCAGAGCGTGCTGATTATCTTCGATCCATCACCTACGAGATTCGCGGTACCCGCTATGAGGGTGCTCTGGTGCGGCTCGATCTTGCCTTTCAAGATGAGATCAGTGGCAATCTGATGGTGATTGATGCCACCGTCTTTGTCCCAGAGTTGCGCCACGATGAGGACTGGCGGGAGCCCAACTTCATTGGGCTGAAAGGCTGCCTTGAGCGGATACGCTTTGCAATTGATCCGGCTGAGAGCGCCTTCTACTTTGGCCGTGCCTAAGCGCAACGGTGTGATGATCAGGCTACCGTTTGCATCTATCCGCTCATCACGCTCAGCATCCCGGCCCTCATCGAGGCGATGATCGGCGGACGGTAAGAAAGACTACCCCCAGCTATTAGGAGACACCAGGATGTCGAAACAGCTCATTGTCACCATCCCAGCGGGTGACAAGGGCCTGCGCCGCAGCATCGAACACGGCGTCGAGGAATACGCCGATGTCAGCCAAGCTCCAAGCTACACCGACCCGGAAACGGTCAAGCTGGTGCTGGACATCGTGAAGAGTGGCATCGAGATTGCGGGCGGCGGCGCGGGTATCTTGACCTTTCTCCGCTCATTGCAGCAAACGCAGGCCGAGGCGGGCACCACCCTCCACATTAGCATTGCGGTTCCCGGCAGCCACCGTAGCCATCGAAAACGCTGACGCTGCCTTGCTCGCCCATCTGCTGACGACCAACCAGCCGGAGTAGCCAGGAGGTTCGTTGATGGTCGCCATCGCCGCCCTCACCTTGCGCCTGACCCAGACCGGCAGCCAGGACAATCGCCACACCATCGCGCTAGAGTGGCTCGACGCGGGGCCACGGCAGACCGCCACGGCCACCATCGAACTGGCGCTGACCGAGCAGGACCAGCGCGACCTCGCGTGGTACATTGAGGAGTACGCCGAGTACCCCTTTGAGCCACACCCAAAGCGGGCCGCCCGCATCGAGGCGCGGATGCGCGAACTGGGCATCGAGCTGTTCAACACGCTCTTTGCCTCCAACACCCGTACCCTGCGGCTCTGGGCAAAGGTGGCCGAGCATCTGGACGATCTGCGCATCGAGATTGTCACTGACGCCGAGGGTGCGACCGCGCTGCCCTGGGAGTTGTTGCGCGACCCGGACACCGACACGGTGTTGGCGCTGCACGCCAAGGCGTTTGTCCGCGCCGCGCCCGAGGTGCCGCGTCAGGCGCTTGCGTTGGCGCAACAGCCGGTCATTCGCATCCTGCTGGTGATCTGTCGGCCCGCTGGCGGCGACGATGTGCCCTTCCGCTCGGTCGCTACGCGCCTGATCAAGGGCGTGAGCGCCGAGGCCCGCGAGGTCTTCCAGCTTGATGTGCTGCGCCCGCCGACCTTCGCCCAGCTTGCGACGGTGCTGAGCGATGCCAAGGCGCATGGGCAGCCCTATCACGTCGTCCACTTTGACGGCCACGGTGTCTACGGGCTGCCCGACACGCTGCCGGTAGATGTTGCCAAGCTCAAATATCGTGTGGCCGGGCCGCAGGGCTTTGTGCTGTTTGAAACCGCTGACCCGACCAACCCGCACAAGCTGGTGCATGGCAGCCAGTTGGGCGATCTGCTGGTGCAGAATGACGTGCCGCTGCTGGTGCTGAACGCCTGTCGCTCGGCCCACGCCGCGCAGTCCGCTGACGGTGCCGAGATCGAGGCAACGGCAAGCGCGCAGCCCGCCGTTGACGAAGACGACCCCTACGCGAAGGTCCGCGCCTTCGGTTCGTTGGCGCAACAGGTGATGTTGACGGGCGTCGGCGACGTGGTGGCGATGCGCTACAACGTCTATGTGGTCACGGCGGCGCAGTTTGTGGCCGAGCTGTACCGGGCGCTGGTGCAGGGCCGCACCTTGGGCGAAGCGGTGAGCCGTGGGCGCAAAGATCTGCACGCGCAGCCGGTACGCGAGGTGGTGCAGAAGCTCACGCTGCAAGACTGGCTGGTGCCGGTGGTCTACGAGGCGCAAGCAACACAGGTGTTTCGCCCGCAACCTGCGGCGCGTGAAGTGGCGATCAGCATCAAGCGGGCCGACGCCACCCCGACGCGGGGCGATCTTGATGAGAATCTGCCGCCAACACCCGATGTGGGCTTCTTCGGGCGCGACGAGACACTGCTGGCGCTGGATCGGGGCTTCGACCGCCACCATGTCGTGCTGCTGCACGCCTACGCCGGCAGCGGCAAGACCACCACCGCCGCCGAGTTCGCCCGCTGGTACGCGCTCACCGGCGGCGTTGCGGGGCCGGTGCTGTGGAGCAGCTTTGAACACCGTAAAACGCTGTCACAGGTGCTTGATCAACTGGGGCTGCTGTTCAACCCGATGTTGCAAAAGAGCGGCCTCGACTGGCAGAGCATCACCGACGCGGCGCAAAGGCGTGACGTGGCGCTACAAATCCTGCGGCAAGTGCCGGTGCTGTGGGTGTGGGACAACGTCGAGCCGGTGGCGGGCTTCCCGGCGGGCACTGAGTCGCACTGGTCGGCGGCAGAACAGCATGAACTGGCCGACTTTTTACGGGCGGCACGCGGCACCAAAGCCAAGTTCCTGTTGACCTCGCGGCGCGACGAGCAGGCGTGGCTCGGCAACCTACCCATGCGCGTGCCCCTGCCGCCGATGCCGCTGCACGAGCGGTGGCAGCTCGCGGAGGCGCTGGCAGCTCGCTACGGCACCGCGCTGCCGCAAAGCGAGTGGCGGCCGCTGCTGGTCTACAGTCAGGGCAACCCCATGACCTTGACCATTGTGATGCGGCAGGCGCTCCGGGACGGCCTGCACACCGCACCGCAGATTCGCGCCTATGTCGAGCGGCTGCGTGCGGGCGAGGCGATCTTCGATGACGACGAAAGCGAGGGCCGCAGCAAATCGCTGGGTGCCTCGCTCAACTACGGCTTCGCCACGGCGTTCAGCGCGCAGGAGCGCGCTATCCTCGCCCTGCTGCACCACTTCCAGGGGTTTGTGGATGTGAGGGTACTTCGGTTAATGGGTGTCACCAGTGAGGAATGGCATGTCCCCGCCATCGCGGGTATCACCCGCGAGCAAGGCATTGCGCTGCTCGACCGCGCCGCCGAAATCGGGCTGCTGACGGCGTATGGCGGCGGCTACTACAGCATCCACCCGGCGCTGCCTTGGTTCTTGCAGCGGCTATACGAAGAACACTACGGGGACGGGGATAAGGGATCGGGGATTAGGAACCAGGTATCTCATTCCTCAACCCCGATCCCCAACCCCCAACCTCTGACCTCCGACTCCGCTCGCGCCTACGTTGAAGCGATGGGCGAATTGGGCGACTATTACCACCACCAATACGGTGCAGGCAATCGAGACGTAATCGCCATGCTGCGATCCGAGGAGGCGAACTTGCTACACGCCCGGCGGTTGGCGCTGCGGTATGGTTGGTATCGTCGAATTACCAGCGCGATGCAGGGGCTGCGGCAACTTTACGCCCATAGCTATCAAGCTAACAAGACACCAGGACGCTCCTGTGGCACCATGTTGGTAGAGAACCACCAGTATGCAGCAACGGGAGCGTCCAGATGGTTACGATACCACAGGTCTGTACGGCCATGCAGGATGTTTTGACCACCGTCGCCAATGCGGCGGCGCGCACCACCGGGTTCGTCCAGCGTGCGTCGACCCTGACGGGC
>CAIRDL010000682.1 GCA_903877345.1 uncultured Oscillochloris sp.
AGGAACTGATCCTGATTGTGCAACTAGCGCGAGGCCGGGTCGGCCCGGTGTAGCTTGCGGTTCTGCCCCTGTATGGGAACACCTGGCTCTTTTTGGTGGCGGACGCTTTACTTTTAGCCGGTGTGCTGGGGCGATCCTGGGCCTCAGATCTGGTATCATTCTTACCTATGCTGGAACACGGAACGATCCTGCTGGTTGATGATAACCCCCAGATCTTAAACATCCTCGCCGATCTGCTTCGACCGCTCGGTCATAAGCTCATTTGTGCTGCGAGTGGTGCTTTGGCCCTCGACCTAGCGGTCAGTGATCCGCCCGATCTGGTGCTGCTCGACGTGATGATGCCGGGGATGGACGGCTTCACGGTCTGTCGTCAGATCCGCGCCCACCCGCTGCTCGCGCAAGTCCCGGTCATTTTGGTCACTGCCCTTGACGACCGGGAGTCGCGGGTGCGCGGTTTCGAGGCCGGGGCCGATGAGTTTGTCACCAAGCCTTTTGATTATGTTGAACTGCGCGCCCGCGTCTCGACCGTTCTGCGCCTGAACCGCTATCGCAAACTGTCGGCGCAGGAGCATCGTGTGGCGGCGGAGCGCGCCCGCTTCGTCTGGGCCGTTGACCACAGTGACGACGGCATTCTCATTCTGGGGCCAGATGACCTGCCCCACTACGCCAACCCTCGCGCCCGCCAAATCCTTGGCCTTGACGCCACCAATCCGCTCAGCGAGCCTTTCCTCGTCAGTGCTCGCCGCCGCTACATTCCAACCCCGCCGGAGGCGTGGAACGTGTGGCCGGTTGATGATGATGAGCCGCGCTTCCTGGTCTGTCCCGAGAGTCGCACCGCCGCCGAGTATTGGTTCCGCGCTGACCTGTTGCCCCCTACCAACAACGACGATGTGCGTGTCTTGCGGTTGCGCGATGTGACCACCCAGATTACTTCGCAGCGCGAAATGTGGACTTTTCATGCGATGCTTGGGCACAAACTGCGGACGCCGCTCGTCGGGATTCTGGGCGGCCTTAACATCCTGAGCGGCGGCGCGTCCACGATGGATCGCGAGAGCATTGGCCGCATCGCTGATGTGGCTCTTGCCAGCGCCCGCCGCCTGCGGGCCGAGATCGAGGATGTGCTGCACTACCTCCGCCCGCCCGCCGACCTCTACGGGATCGATGCGCCGACCGTGAATGAGGTCGCCATGCTTGCCGAGCAGATCGCGGTTGACTTGGGGGTTGAAGATTTGACGATCCAGGTTGAACCCACCGTGGAAACGCGGAGTCTGGCCCTCACGCGCCATAGCATTGAGGTGGTTTTCCGCGAGGTGATCGAGAATGCGATGAAGTTTCACCCGCTGCGGGCACCGAGCATCATTTGTAGCATGCAACTCACCGGCACTGCTTCCCTAACGATTGAGCTTAGCGATGACGGTCCTGGCTTGCCGCCCGAGCATTTGCCCCATGTCTGGCGGCCCTACTATCAGGCCGAGCGCAATTTCACCGGCCAAGTTGAAGGGATGGGGCTGGGCCTCGCCCTCGTCGCCCGCATCATCCACGCCGTCGGTGGTCAGGTTGAACTCACTAATCGCACCGACACCCGTGGTACCCTCGTGACGCTCACCGTGCCCCTTGCGGTTTGACGCCGCCTGTGGCTTCTGCTACTCTCTGCCAGGTGTCAGAATCTGCAATCTAAAAGCCAAAAGGGGAAGGAGCGAGCCGCCTTGCGCGTCGCCGTTACTGGAGCCAGCGGGCAACTTGGCAGTGCGTTGGGTGCGGCGCTGGCTTTGAGCCACGAGGTTGTCCCGCTCAGCCACCACCAACTAGAACTGGGTAGCGCCGAGACGGTGGCGCGTGTCGTTGCCACGGGGGCCGATCTCGTCATCCACACTGCCGCGTACACCAATGTTGATGGCTGTACCCGCGACCCCCGCCACGCTTACCAGATCAATGCGCTCGGTACCCGCTTTGTCGCCCTCGCCTGCCGCCGTCTTGCCGTCCCTCTTGTCTACATCAGCACCAACGAGGTCTTCGCCGGCACGGCCCGTAGCCCTTATTTTGAGTATGCGCCAACTGCGCCGATCAACGCCTACGGTCACGCAAAACTGGCGGGCGAGTTGGCCGTCCGCGAGGTGCTGAGCGACTTCTACATTGTCCGTGTGGCGTGGCTTTTCGGCGGTGCGCGCAACTTTGTGCGTACTATTCTGCGCCTTGCCGCTAATCCACCTGCCACGGGGCTACGCATGGTCGCCGATGAGGTGGGCAACCCAACCTACGCAGTTGATGTCGCCGAGGCCATTGCCAGTCTCATTGGTACCGGCAATTTTTTTGGCACCTACCACTTCGTGAATGACGGGGCCGCGTCACGCTACACCTTTGCCCGCACGATCCTCGATCTGACTGGCTACGCCCAATTGCCCATCACGCCGATCACGCTGGCCGAGTACGTGCGCGAAAGTACGCCGCCTACCTATACGCCGCTCGCCAATGTGTCCGGGGCGGCCCTTGGCATCAGCTTGCGGCCTTGGCAGGAAGCGCTGGGGGCGTATCTTGCGACGCTTGGCTTTTAGACAAGGTTTCAGGTGCTAGGTTTCAGGTTTCAGGTCGAGCGCATCAGGAAGCCGTGCGATAGCCAAGACTGTAAAGTAGCCTGGAAATTTGTCTTAGATTTTAGATGAACCACAAAGACACAAAGGCACGAAGCTGCCAACCACGGTCACGCATCCTTTGGGTCTTTGTGCCTTTGTGGTGAAGCAAAGAGCTAGAGTCTCGTTGTAGTACGAATACGCTTAACCTGAACCCTGAAACCCGGCCCCTGAACCCTTGACGGAATGGCTTGGCGACGATGCGCGTGCAACCCACCATTGATGTCATTATCCCGAACTATAACGGGGTTGCCCTGCTGCCCACTTGTCTGGCGGCGCTACGCACACAGACCCGCACCGACTTCAAGGTGACGGTGGTGGACGATGGGAGCAGTGACGCTTCGTTGGCCCTGTTGGCCGCTGCTTATCCCGAGGTGCAGGTGCTGGCGCTGCCCCGTAATCGTGGGTTGGCCGCCGCTGTCAACGCGGGCCTTGCGGCGACGCAGGCACCCTATGTGGTGCTGCTCAACAATGACACCGAAGCCACCGACGGTTGGCTCACCGCGTTGGTCGGGGCGCTCGACCGTCACGAGCGGTACGCTTTTGCTGCCAGCAAGTTGCGGCTTTTCACGCGCCGCGATTGCCTCCACTCGGCGGGCGATTTCTACCAACTAAGCGGCGAACCAGGCAGCCGTGGGGTTTGGGCGCGTGATGTGGGCCAGTTTGACGCGCTGAGTGAGGTTTTTGGCCCTTGCGCGGGTGCTGCAGCTTACCGACGTACCGCTCTTATGCAATTGGCGGAACACGGGCAGGTTTTTGATGAAGATCTGGGCATGTACTGCGAAGATGTAGATCTGAATCTTCGGGCACGCCGTCAGGGTCTGCGCACGCTCTTCGTGCCGACGGCGCTGGTCTACCACCGGCTGAGCGCGACGGGCGGTGGGGCGCTGGCAAGTTATTATTGCGGGCGTAACTTTGCCTTGGTATGGGTGAAAAATATGCCCAACCCCTTGGCCCGTCGCCACTGGTGGCGGTTGGTAGCCTCGCAACTCGGCTTCGCCTTGCACAGTCTGCGCCACCTGCGTGAGCCGGCGGCCCGGGCGCGGTTACGCGGCCAACTGGCGGCGCTGGCGGCGTTGCCGCGCTTCTTGCACAAACGGCGGCTGGCCCCTAGTCCTACCGTGAGCGCTGTTGATTTTGAGTTGACTTTTAGCCTCGGCCTTGCCCCGAAAAAGGTATGATCGTGCCCAACGACCGGCCCGAACTCTCGATTGTCATTCCAGCCTACAATGAGGCGGGTCGCTTACCCCAGACGCTGAGCACCATTGGGCGCTATCTCGCCGCGCAGCCCTTCACCACCGAGGTGTTGGTTGTTGACGATGGCAGCACCGATGGGACGGCGGCGGTTGCGGCGGCGCACCCCGGCGTGCAGGTGTTGCGGCGCGACCATCGGGGCAAGGGCTTTGCGGTGCGGGCGGGCGCGCTTACCGCCCAAGGTGCGGCGGTGCTGCTCTGTGATGCTGATTTGGCGGTGCCCATCGAGGAGTGGCCCAAGCTTGCCGCGCCGTTGCGCGCTGGTGCCGGGTTGGCGATTGGCTCACGCGAGGGTGTTGGGGCGACTCGCAAGGGTGAACCGTGGTACCGGCATGTGATGGGCCGCGTCTTCAACCGGATTATTCACATGGTGGCGCTGCGCGGCATTGAGGATACGCAATGCGGCTTCAAGGCGATGCCCCGCGAAGTGGCCCAAACGCTGTTCCGCCGCGTTCGCATTTATGGTGATACCGCGCCGGTGGTTAAGGGAGCGGCGGTTACCGCCTACGATGTCGAGTTGCTCTTTCTGGCGCACAAAGCTGGCTACCGCATTGTTGAGGTGCCGGTGCTTTGGCACTACGGCACCGAGACGAAAGTCAACCCGGCCCGCGACTCGCTCCGTAATCTGCGGGATGTTCTGACGGTGCGCCTGAACGATTTGCGGGGGCGCTACGACTAACTATGGATCAGGGATCAGGGGTCAGGGGTCAGGGATCAGGGGTCAGGGGTCAGGTCAAGCGCAAACAGCATGAGCTGTCGCGACGCAGAAAGAGAGGGCCACAATGGCCGTGATTACGAAAACGCAGCGCAATTACCTGCGTAAGCTGGCGAATCCGCTCAAGGCGACGGTGCTTCTGGGCAAACAGGGTCTTACGCCCGAAGTGCTGACGAAGGTTGAGCGTGAACTGGACGCCCATGAGCTGATCAAAGTGCGGTTGCTGGACTATAAAGACCAGAAGGTGGCGTTGGCTGAACAGATCGTCACAGGAACGAGTGCCGCGCTGGTTGGCATCATCGGCAACGTGATCACGCTTTATCGCCCGCCGAGCGACCCGACGCGGAGCCAAATCGTGCTGCCGGGGATGGTGGAGGGCTAGGCGATGGGTGCTGAGCGACGCTGGCTGTGGTACGGGGCGGGGCTGGGGGTTGGGCTGTGGGTGTTGCGGGCGGCAATGCTGCCAGCGGCGGTGCGCGCCCCGCGCCTAGTTGACGTGCGCGGAGCGGGGCCGTACCTTGCCAGCCTCGCTTGGACGTACGGGCCGGGTGCTCGCCCGGTCAGCCTGATTTTCGACCTAGAGACCGAAACAACCCAAGGCAGCGTCACGACTGACGGTGAGGTGCAGGAGGCCGACATCCTGTTGGGGCGCTATCCCCGTGGCCCCTACCGCCTCACCGTTAGTGCGACTTACCGTAGCTTGGGCGTGGCCCACACCATTGTCACGACCACGGATGGTACCTGGTAGACAAGGTTCGTAGGAGCTTTCATGTGTTCGACCTGACACCTGAAACCTGGCCCCTGAAACCTTGTCTTAGCCGTTGAGTTGGGCGATCCGCTCGCGAACCTGGGCGGCAAGGCGCTGCAACTCGCGGTTCACCACATACTGCCACTCATCAGCCTCTTTGTCCTCAAGCGCCCCGCCACCATACTTCAACTCCATCGCCAGACTCCAGCCCTTACGCTCAGCAAAGCGCTCAAGCTCACGCTGGCGGCTTGGCGGCCAACGGCGACGGACAAACGTCTGGAAGGCGTGCTCCATCCGCTTAGTGCCATCGGGGTTGAGCGAAGGGAGGGGGAAAAAGGGTTCTTGG
>CAIRDL010000683.1 GCA_903877345.1 uncultured Oscillochloris sp.
CGTTGAGGCCGGTGACCTCAGCGACATAGGCGTACATATCGGCCATATACGTCCGACCGATAGCCATCATAGCGGGGTCAATCGTGGTCGCGAAGCCTTGCAGCAGCAGGACATACTGCTCGCGGCGGTACAGCATCGCCATGACAGCATCGCAGACCGCTGCGAGCGGGTCGGCAGAACCAGCGGCCACCGCTACGTGCAACGTCGCCTTCATATCCTCAATGGCGCGTTCAACCGTGGCGATAAACAGCTCTTTTTTGGTACCAAAAAGCCGGAAGACATAGGGCTGTGAGATGCCAACCGCCGCCGCGATGCGCTCGGTTGAGGCGCCATAAAAGCCAAAGGCGGCGAACTCAGCCACGGCGGCATCCAGGATAGTCATGCGTCGGGCCTCGGCAGAAAGGCGCTCATCACCTGTACGCGGTGGTTTGTTCTTCATATTAGTGAGTGTACACTAACAAAGGCGCACCGTCAAGAGCCAAGGATCCAAGTTCATGTCGCCCTGAGCGCAGGAGCGCACGAAAAAGTCGGGGGGCTTGCCACGTCGTCTGTGGCATCCCCCCGACTTTATGCGTATGCTCCTGGGTTGCTTGTGTCAGGCGTCTGGGGAGTACTGGCGGGCATAGTCACGGACACCCTCAAGGGTCGCCGCCATCAGCGGCTCACCGCGCTGCCAATTGGCTGGACAGACATTGCCGGACTGCTCACTGTACTGCAAAGCGTCGAGCAGACGGATCACCTCATCAATGCTGCGACCGAGCGATAGATCGTTCACCATCATACTGCGAACAATCCCTTCCCGATCAATCAGGAAGACCGCACGTAGCGCAACGGCCGGCTTGTCAAGCAGCACGCCATAGTCGCGCGCAATCTGCTTATCCAGGTCGGCAATCAGCGGGTAGGGCGTCCCGGCGATGCCGCCCTCTTTTCGCGACATGCCCAGCCACGCTAGGTGAGCATGCACGCTGTCAACCGACGCGCCCAGAACGACACTGTTCCGCTGGCGAAATTCCTCGATCCGGTCGGCGAACGCATGAATTTCGGTCGGACAAACGAAGGTGAAATCAAGTGGATAGAAGAACAGAACCACATATTGACCACGGTAGTCGGCCAAGTTGATCGTGCCAATCTCACCACTGGGGAGTGCCGCTTCGGCGCTAAAGTGAGGGGCAGTTTGTTGAATCTGGACCAAGGCTATGTTTCCTCCTACTGTTTCGGCTTGACACTCGGCGTCTTGTGTTTGCAAACTGTCGAGTTAGACCTGGGAGCTAGGGCTACGCTTGTGCGCTATGGCCTTAGCCAAGGTTCAGATCAGCTTGACAGTTCGGGCAAATGTACCGCATCCTGTTGCGGCAAATCTGCAACCCACAATCCGCAATCTGCACCATACCCTAGCTACGATTATACGCTTTATTGACGAGATTTAGCAAATAGTGTTCAAGCTCGCGAGTCAGTGCCGCCTCGGCGGGGCTGAGGGCTAGACGGCGTACCTCCTCGAAGAACCAACGCACCATCGCGCTCTGGTGCTGATAGGTGACGCCACGCAACGGCAGAACGCCCTGCGCCCAGGCGATCTCTTTATCGGCGAGGGCGGGCAGGTCGAAGAGCAGAATGGCGCGCACCACTTCGCTAAAGCGCTCGACTGCGACTTGCGAGAGGCGATCCGTCGCCGTGTAGTGCTCCTCCAAGCGGAGCGAGTGCGTCAGTTCGGGGAAGGTGCGCAACAAGCGGGTTGCGACCTGTTGGCCCAGTGGTTTACGTTGAGCGGTCAGGTGGCTCGCGAGTTGGGTGGCGACGGTAGCTTCCATCTGTGGCTCCTTCAACTATGGTCAAGCCGATCCAGGGTTGCATTCCAGACCTTCATGCGCTCCGGGTCGCCGCCCACGTCGGGATGATGCAGGCGGGCCATCGCCTTCCGAATCGCATTAGCCTCATCGGTGCTGATTTGGTCGGCAAGAACGGTGAGATCAATGCGGCTACAACTCGGTTCGGGGCCAAGACCCTGCTCAATGCGTTGGGCGCGGGTGCGCCAGAGGTCGCGCTCGTGAGCCAGCGTGGTGTTCTCACGCATGGTTTCGGTGAGGGTGGCGACCATCTTGGCATGGGCGCGCTGGGCCTCATTCGCGGCTGACAGGGCTTTCTCAAGCTGGCGGCGCAGCCCCCGCGTGATCGCTTGCACCTCGGCCAACTCACGACAAAGGAGTTCGTACTCAGGCTGGGTGCAGCCTAGGGTGGTGAAGGGTCGGTCGTCCGGTTGTAGCACGCGCAACCTCCTGGTCGGCTCTTGCGCTACGCTTGAGCTTGGGGCATCCCGTCTTTCGGTCATGAACCGCATATCAGTGCCTAGTATAGCGGTTTCACGCCTACCGCGCTAGAGGCTTCGTCAGTCGTTCAGGACTGATGCAACGTCGTTCGCCGTGGGGCTGATGAACAGGAAGAACGAAAGCTGGTAGCTTCACATCCGTTGGCTTCGACACGCTCAGCCAACGGACGCGGGCTGAGCGTGTCGAAGCCAGCACGTTTGCAAGCAAACCTCGTTGCCAGACGCATTAGCCTCCCGGCGGACGGTAGGGTTGGTACTGCACCGTGACTTTGCATCAGCCCTGGTCAGTCGTTAGGGCTACGTCAAAGTTTGGGAGGGTACGCGCTTGGCTGGTCAGAGAAAGAAAGCTGGGCGGGAGGGTGTTCCGCTCTCCGCACGCTCCGCAATCGCATTGCAGACCCCGCAATCGCATTGTAGGCCCGCAATCGCGATTCACCACCACGCTTCACAAGGGACTA
>CAIRDL010000684.1 GCA_903877345.1 uncultured Oscillochloris sp.
CTCCTCCAAGATGCACACCGCCAGCAGCTAACAGCGCTGACCGGCGAGGAGTTCGAGCTGAGCGAGCGTGAACGTACCGCCATCCACCACGTTCAGGTCGCGCTCGCGGCCACGGCGATGCTGCTCGAGCGGTACATCCCCCTGACGCTGGGGTTGGGCGCGGTCTCGCTGCCCTTTCTGGGGCCCAACGGGGCGCTGGGGATACTCGAATCGGCCTATGGCTACAATCTGCGCCTGAGCAGTCCATTCAGCCTGCTCAATTTCCTCCAGATCGCGGCTCGCGAGGGCATCCTGATCAAGGACGGGGCGGCAATTGAACTCCTCGCCACGATTGACACCTTGGTCTTTGATAAGACTGGCACGCTCACCCTAGAGCAGCCCCGCGTCAGCTTCATCCACACCTATGGCGACATCTCCGCAGATACAGTGCTTACCTGGGCCGCAGCGGCAGAGCAGCGCCAAACCCACCCCATCGCACGGGCGATTGTACAGGCGGCTTGCGAGCGGGGGCTGACCCCGTCGGAGATTGACGACGCCCATTATCAGATCGGCTACGGCATCAAGGTCAACCTTGATGGGCACACACTACGGGTCGGCAGTCAGCGCTTTATGGCTTTGGAGCAGGTGGGCCTGCCCGCTACGCTCTGCGAAATCCAGACCGTCTGCTACGACAAGGGCCACTCGCTCGTGCTGATTGCGTGTGACCAGGTGTTGGTAGGTGCCATCGAACTCCACCCCACGATCCGCCCCGAAGCTGCTGCAGTTGTGGCGTACCTCAAGCAGCGCAATCTTCAGATCTATATTCTCTCGGGCGACCACGAGCAACCGACGCGGCATCTGGCGCGGCAACTCGGCATTGACATCTCCTTCGCCGAAGTGCTACCCCAGGAGAAGTCGTCGCTGGTGGAACGCCTACAGCAGGAGGGGCGCAAGGTCTGCTTTGTGGGCGATGGGATCAACGACGCGATTGCCCTCAAGCAGGCTGATCTCTCGGTCTCGCTGCGCGGTGCCTCGACCGCCGCCACCGATACGGCGCAGGTGGTACTGATGGACGCCAGACTCCAGGGCCTCGTGAAGCTCTTCGATCTCGGGCATGAGTACCACGACGTGATGGGCCTCAATCGGCTGCTCGCCACCGTACCCAGTGTGATCTGTATTGGTGGCATCTTTCTCCTGCATTGGGGTCTGGGGCCGGCGCTGCTGCTCTATAACCTGAGCCTAGCCGGCAGTATGGGCAATGCGTATCTGCCGATGCTGCTGCATTATCTGCAAGACAAGGATCGGCAGGGGGCTGCGCCGGGTGATTGAAGGCTCCGGCGCTTTCGGTACGAAGCTCACCTGCACGGGCTATGGCATATCAACGAGCTTTGATGCTCATCCGTGCTTGCTCAAAGCGAACTGGTAGAACAATGATCCCACCCCTGCGTACACCTTGGTTTACGCTGCCCCAGCCCCAGCCCCAAGCCCAAGTCCGCCTGTTTGGCTTCCCCCATGCTGGCGGGGGTACGGTGTTCTTCCGGCCCTGGCTGGCCCACACTCCGCCCAACATCGAGTGGTGTCTGGTGGCGCTGCCGGGACGCGAACAGCGCCTGCGTGAGCCGCCAGTGCAACGGCTTGAGCACTTGGTGGCGCTCCTGGCCGAGGCGATCATTCCCTTTCTGAGCAAACCTGCTGTCTTCTGGGGGCACAGCATGGGGGCGTTTGTGGCCTTTGAGTTGGCCCGTGAGTTGGTGCGCCGCCAGCATGGCGGGCCAGTGCATCTGGTGGTCTCGGGGCAACGGGCACCACAGCGCTCCGCCGCCCCTCCGCCCATTCATCACCTGCCCGAAGCGCGTTTGTCGCGGCGATCCAGCAGCGCTATGACGCCATTCCCGCGCCGATCTTGCAGGAGCCTGAGTTGCTCCAGCTTTTTCTGCCCGCGCTGCGGGCCGATGTCGCGCTGCTGGAGACATACACGTATCACGAGCGCGCCCGGCTGAGGTGTCCGATCTCGGCGTTCGGCGGCATGGATGATGCGACCATCAGCGCCGACGACATCGCGGCGTGGCAGGCCCAAACCGACGGGGCGTTCCGGGTGCGTATGTTTCCGGGCGGGCACTTTTTTCCGAATGCTCTCCGTAGCGAAATGCTGCGTGCGCTTGCCCAGGATCTTGCTGCTGTTTTTTAGATTGTAGATTGCAGATTGCCGAGCATGTACCTGGCAGTTTGGACAAAGGCAGCGCGTCCTGTTGCGGCAAAGCTGCAAGCTTGTCTTATGCAGCCATCTGCACACACTCGCCCAAAATGGCGAACCCTGCCTCCAGTTCATCGTCGGGAATAGTCAGGGGCGGGATGCACTTGACGACGTGGTCGCGGGCACCGCTGGTCTCGATCACGAGACCGCGCTCGAAAGCCGCACGACACACCGCCAGCGCCCGGCTCCCCGTCTGACAGTCGAGCGCCTGGATCATGCCGCGACCGCGCACCGTCACCGCTGGGTCGCCCCATTGCGCCGCGATAGCAAGCAGCCGTGCGTGCATGTGCTGCCCTTTGCGCTCAACCTCGCGGGCGAATTGCTCGTCTTGCCAGTAGTGTTCGAGCGCACTGGATCCGGTGACGAAGGCGAGATTGTTGCCTCGGAAGGTACCGGAATGTTCCCCCGGTCGCCATTGATCTAGGTCGGGCCGGATGAGCACCACCGCCAGAGGCAGACCATACCCGCTCAACGACTTCGAGAGGGTGACGATGTCCGGCACAATGCCCGCCGCCTCGAAGCTGAAGAAGCTACCCGTGCGCCCGCACCCCATCTGGATGTCGTCAACGATCAGCAGGATTTCGTGGCGGCTACAAATGGCGGCAAGGCGCTGGAGCCAAACGGGGCTGGCGAGGTTGATGCCGCCCTCGCCCTGGATCGTCTCGACCAACACCGCTGCCGGAAGATCCAGGCCGCTGCCCTCGTCGTTCAGCGCATGCTCGAAATAGTCGAGCGTGTCCACCTCCGGCCCGAGGTAGCCGTCATAGGGCATGAAACAGACATTGGACAGGGCGACACCCGTGGCCTTGCGGTAGTAGCGATTCCCGGTTGCCGCCACCGAACCCAGCGACATGCCGTGGAATCCGTTAGTGAAAGCGATAACGTTGGCGCGCCCGGTGACACGCCGCGCAAGCTTCAAGGCTGCCTCGACCGCGTTCGTTCCGGTCGGCCCCGTAAACTGCACACGGTAGCTCAGGTTGCGTGGCTGGAGCACGATGCGCTCAAGGGTTTCTAGGAACTGTTGCTTGGCGCGGGTCGCCATATCTAGGCTATGGACGATGCCATCCGCGCTGATGTAGGCGAGCAGGTCGGCCTTGAGTTGTGGGTTATTGTGGCCGTAGTTTAGTGTGCTGGCCCCAGCAAAGAAGTCAATATAGCGCCGCCCTGTCGTGTCCTCCAGGGTAGCGTTGCGGGCCAAGGTAAAGACTGTAGGGAAGGCGCGGCAGTAGCTCCGCACATTGGACTCTAGCCGCTCGAAGGTCTCCATTGCTTGCTCCATATCTCAGACATGGTTCAATCCAGCTTGACCGTTTGGGCAAATGCACCCCATCTTATTGCGGCAAATCTAAAATCTGCCTAAGTCTGATCCGGCTCTTGGTTTGTGACGGCTCCCAGGGCTAAAGCTCCTGGGCTTCAAGGGGATGCCGCCCCATCCCACACGATTACAACCGAAGCGTTTGGAGACCCCGTTGCAGAATATTGAGCGCCGCATTCTCGTCCCTGTCC
>CAIRDL010000685.1 GCA_903877345.1 uncultured Oscillochloris sp.
GCAACCGGCTACCGCGAGGTCAATCTGCGCGGACGCTACGGCTACGGCGACGACCCCCGCGTGATTACCCAGCTTGAACTGGAGCGCCGTCTGCGCGACGGCACCCTCGGTTCGCCCCGCACCGTGGTCATGATCAACTGTGCCGGTTCGCTCGACGCGACTAACCCGGCCTGTTGTCGCATCGGCTGTACGATTGCGGTCAAAAATGCACGCATGGTGCATCGCGTCGCCCCTGAGGCGACGGTTTTTATGCTCCATCAAGATATGCGCGTCTACGGCAAGGGGCAGGAAGAACTCTTTACGCAGATGCTTGAGGAGGTGCGGCCCTTCCGCATCCGCTACGACGCTGAGCACCCGCCCGCCGTCAAGACGCGCAATGGGCGCTTGGTCGTCACGGTTCACGATGCACTGTTGCGCCAGGAACTTGCCGTCGAGGCGGATCTCGTCGTGCTGACGGCGGCGCTGCAAGGTGACGCCCAAACGCCCCGGCTCAAGCAGATGCTGAAGGTGCCGACCGACAGCCAAGGTTTCTACAGCGAGGCCCACGCCAAGATCCGCCCCCTCGACTTCAACACTGACGGCATCTACCTCTGCGGGGCCGACCATTATCCGCGCACCATTCCCGACACCATCGCCCAAGCGGCGGGCGCGGCTTCGCGGGCGGCGATTCCTCTGTTGCGCGGGCGCGTTGCGGTTGAGCCGATTGTCGCCGAGGTTGATGCGGCGATCTGTTCGGGGTGTGGCGATTGTGTGCCGCACTGTCCGTATGGCGCGATGACTCTGGATGTGGCACGCGGCATCCTCAACATCGCCGAGGTGTTGTGTAAAGGCTGCGGCACCTGCGTCGCCGCCTGTCCTTCGGGCGCGCTCCAACAGCGCGGCTTTAGCGATGGACAATTGCTGGCGATGATTGAAGCCGCCTGGGCACCGGAGAAGTTGTAATGGCAGAGGTTTTTGAGCCTAAAATCTTGGGTATGCTCTGTAGTTGGTGCGCCTACACCGGCGCTGACACCGCCGGGGTGAGCCGGGCGCAGTATCCGGCGAACATCCGCATCGTCCGCGTGATGTGTAGCGGGCGCGTTGACCCGCTCTTTATCGCCCGCGCTTTCGAGAACGGGGCCGACGGCGTGTTGGTGGCGGGCTGTCACCCTGGCGACTGCCACTATATTTCGGGCAATAGCTACGTGCAGGATCGCATGGCGGTGTTTGGGAGCCTGCTCGACTTCTTTGGCATTGACCGGCGGCGGCTCAAACTGGCCTGGGTTTCGGGTTCAGAAGGCCATCGTTTCGCCACCGTGGTCGCTGAACTGACGGAAGAACTGCGGGCGCTCGGCCCGCTCAGGCTGAAGGTGGCATCGTCAGTAACCCACGGCTAAAGCTCGTGGGCTTGGACTTCGGTTCAAGCCGGTACTGACCAGTCTCAGCCACCAACCTTCGGGTTGACGGGGCTATGCTAGCGGCAAGTGTTCACGACCTACCGGCAGGTGCGTTGCCAGCCTGCCGCTCTAGAACCTGGGCATCATGTTGCGGTGCGGGAAGCCGCGAAGGTGTTCTTGGGATAGTACCGACCGCTAGCGTTGACGAGGCGAACATCACCCGCGCAAGCGGTGCGCCCTTACGGGCAACAGGTCTGACGGTCTTCCTGGGTCTTGCGACCAAAAAGACCGCCACTATCCGCATAAGCCCGTGGTAGCGTGCGCTGAAGCGGGCTAAAGCATGGCGCTCCTCCCAGGGCTGAAGCTCCTGGGGTTCCGCGCCTAAAGGCAAGCATTCAATGACCAAGGCGCTTGAAGCCCAACTCCGCGCCCGCGCCCACACCCTGTTGGCCGACGGCACCGTCGAGCTTTTCCTGGGCTACCGCCAAGGTTCCAACCCGTTGCGCGTCGCCCCGTTCGTCGCCCGCACGCCCGCCGAAACGGAACGGCTCGTCTGGAACGCGGTCTGCGTGCCAAATCTGGCGGGTGCCCTGCGGAAGCACGCCGCCCGTCGTGTCGGCATCGTCCTCAAGGGCTGCGACGCCCGCAGCGTGGTCGCGTTGCTTCGCCAAAACCAGCTTGAGCGGTCACGCTTGTATATTCTTGGGATGACGTGCCAAGGGATGGCGGACCCCGCGCAGGTTGCGGCGGCGGCCCCTGGGCCGGTTAGCGGTGTAGAGCTTGACGACACGACCCTGGTGATCAGTGCGGGTGGCGAGGTCGTCCGGCGTCCCCGCAGCGATTTGCTTCTGGCGAAATGCGCGACCTGTCTCACCCCAACCCCGGAACTCTACGACGAACTGTTGGGCGAAACGCCGCCACCCGCCGCCCTGCCCAGCGACCGTTTCGCCGCCGTGCGCGCCTTTGAGGCACTCGACGCGCCCGCCCGCCTCGCTTTCTGGAGCAAAGAACTGAGCAAGTGTACGCTCTGTTACGCCTGCCAGACGGTCTGCCCGCTCTGTTACTGTAAGCAATGCCCGCTGACTTTGGCCCGCGACGACCCCCGCCGCCAGACCCGCGAGCCAACGAGCGTTTTCGCATATCATGTCATGCGCGCCTACCACTTGGCGGGGCGCTGCACTGGTTGCGACGAGTGCGAGCGCGTCTGCCCAGAGAACATTCCGCTCAGCCTGATCTGCCGCAAGAACGAGCAGGACAGCACACCGGCGTTCAGCGCACCCGAAAGCCAAGACAGCGTTGGTTGTGCGGGTTGCGGCGGGCGCGGGGAGGCAGCATGATTACGATCACGATGCGGGCGGGCGGCGGCCCTGACGAACTGCTCCACAAAGTCGAAGCGCTGAGCGAACAGAACTTGGGTGGCTGCTACCAATGCGGCACCTGCGCGGCAACCTGTCCCCTCGCCGCCGAAATGGATCTGCTACCCGACGCGCTGATCCGTCATTTGCGCTTTGGCGTACCGGGGGTGCTTGAGCGGCGCATGCTCTGGATTTGCGTCGGCTGCGAGAGCTGCACCCAGCGCTGCCCCCGGGGCATTGATGTCGCCCGCATCATCGGCGCACTGCGCCAAATCCGCATCCAAGAGGGCGGCGACCACCTCATCGTAGCCCAACTGCCCGACGCCGCGCTGCGCGAAATCCCCGCAATGGCCCTGGTTGCCAGTTTGCGGCGTAACACCGGGTAGGCCGAGAGCCGAGAGCCGAGAGCCGAGAGCCGAGAGCCGA
>CAIRDL010000686.1 GCA_903877345.1 uncultured Oscillochloris sp.
TCAGCGCGTGACCGTCCCACGCCAAATCGGTGGTACTTTCGCCGGGGCCAGCCGCCGAATAGAGGTAGGCGGCGGCGCACTTACCCGACTGAGCGGCACAAAGGGCGCGGCGGTAGTCGGCCTTGCCAATGGTGATGTTACTCGCCGAAAGGTTGCAAAGCACCGTCGCGCCTGCCAGAGCCGCGTAGGTGCTAGGCGGCAGTGGCGTCCAGACATCCTCGCAAATTTCGGTATGCACGAGCAGCCCAGGCAAGCCGACCGCCGTGTAGATCAAATCGGGGCCAAAGGGGACGGTGACGCCGAAGAGTTCAATTTCCTGGGCAAGCGCGTCGCGGGCGGCGGCAAACTGGCGCTTCTCGTAGAACTCGCGATAATTCGGCAGAAAGCTCTTGGGGGCAACCCCAAGCACCCGCCCGGCGTGAACCGCCACAGCACAATTGAAGAGCTTGCCCTCCAACCGCAGGGGTGCGCCGACCAGCAGCAGAGGGCGCAAGTCAGCACTCGCCGCAATCACACTGGCGAGTGCCGTAAGCGTCGCGTCGAGCAGCGCGTCCTGCTGAAACAGATCGTCGTTGCTATAGGCGGAAAGGCCCAGTTCGGGGAAAAGCACGAGGGCTGCACCGGCATCGTGGGCGCGGCGGGCGAGGGCGATGGTTTGTTCGGCGTTAAAGGGCGGGTCGGCCACACGCACCGCCGGGACACCCACGGCAACTCGTGCAAACCCGTGGGTGTAAATCGAGTCGAATAGCGGGGGATAGGGGTTAGGGGTTGGGAGATAGGGGATAGGGGCTTGTCCTTCAGCTATCGGCTATCAGCTACTTCAGCGCCCCCAACAGCGCCCCAATGCCCACGCCAATCAGCGCTCCGGCCACCGAACTGAGCAGGTTGACCATGTCGTTGTTAAGCCAGGGCCAGCCGCGTAGGAACGTGGTGGGGCGACCATCGCGGGCCACGCGCCGCTCCGTCTCGCGGCCATCGGGGTAGGTGTAAATCGCCTGGTAGGTTGCGCCCATCAGACTGTCAATCAGTGAGCCGCTGAGTCCGCCGATAGTGGCGGCGGGGACAACCCACCACGTCGTGCCAGCGGCAGCGCCTTCGGCGACGAGCAGCGCGTAGAGAATCACCCCGATCATCAAGGCACCACCCGCCGACGCGCCCGTGCCCACCAAACTAATCCCGCCGGAGGTGCCAGGCTCCACGGTGCGCCCGGTCGTGATGAGGCGGGGCTTGTGGGGGCTGAGCACGCCAAGCTCGGTGGCCCAAGTGTCGGCGGTGACAGTCGCCATCAGGCCGACGAAGGCGGCGAGGATCACGACGGGTCGGCCCGTCATCGCGTAGGCCAACGCAAAGACTGCGCCGATGCCCCCGTTGGCGAGCGCCTGCCACAAATCGCGCCGCCCGCCCTTCGAGAACTTCTCGGCGGCCTTGCGCTCCTTCAGTGATTCTTTGTAGTGCGAAAGGGCGCTACTGGTGATGAAAAAAGCGATGAGCGTGAGCCCCCACGACCAACCGCCGAAACCGAACGTGATGGTGCCGACGAGTATCGCGCCTAGCCAACCGCTGGGCGAGAGTGAGCGTCGCCAGAAAGCCAGCCCGCCAATGGCGGTACTGAGCGCGAGTCCGAGTCCAATTTGCGCGTAGTCCATAAAGCGTGCGTTCTTCAGCGCGCCAGCATGCTGAGCGGCAAAAAAAGGCGGGGCATCGCCACAGCGACGCCCCGCGATTATACCAGACCTCCGACGTTAGGCCGCAGCCGCACGCTCAAGGAGTCCCGACTCACGCATTTTGTTGGCAATCAGCTTGAGGGCTGTGTCAAGTTCGCCGCCCAAGATTTCCGCCACTTGCTGCACCGGGACAAACGCCGCCATTGGGCCAAGCATCGGGGCCAAATCGAGGCTCATCGCTGCCTGGATGGAGGTGCCGTTCACGGCGGTGCTTAGCGTCCAGCGGGTTTCGAGCGCCACAGGGGAGCGCACCTTGAATAGAATCTCACGCGGCTCGATCCAGGTCAGATCGCCTTCACAGCGAATGGTGCCGAAGATTCCGCCGAGGCCCATATACGTCACCAAGCGCGCTCTGCCCTGGAGATCGTCGCGATCCAGCAATTCCACGCGCTGCATTCGCGGGAGCAGTTCCGCGATGCCGTCGGGGTCAGAGAGAGTGGCGAAGATCGCCTCAGGCGTGGTGTCTTCCAGATACGCCCGCCGGTTGACTGTGATCATGGCAGAACCTTCTCTCTTAATACCTGCGGTGGCACAGCGGGATGCACAGATACTCGCACAGCGTTGTCAATAGTTTGCACAATTACAAGTATAGCGCCTTGAAGCGGCGCTGTCAAGCCCTTTGCTAAGGAAAAACCTCTGAGTTTTATGCCTTTTGGGTATTGTTGAGACCGTTGACGGCTGAGCGAAGGGCTGAAGCCTGCCTGCGTAGGTTCACTCGCGTCCTTTCGCGCCCCCGCACGACCAAGGCGAGGGTTTGCTTGTGCGTGGATACGGCTGTATGATGGGAACGAACCAGCATGACTTGCCGCCGCACGATCAGCAGATCTTTTTGCCTGTTCCTTCGTGATTTCGTGACTCGTGATCCGTGACTCGTGACTCGTGACTCGTGATCCGTGATCCGTGACTCGTGACTCGTGACTCGTGATCCGTGACTCGTGATCCGTCAGGGCGCGGCCCAATCACGCATCACGTATCACGTATCACGCATCACGCATCACGTATCACGCATCACGCATCACGTATCACGCATCACGCATCACGTATCACGTATCACGCATCACGCATCACGTATCACGCATCACGCATCACGCATCACGTATCACGCATCACGTATCACGCATCACACCTTGCCAAGTTCGACAGAACGCCGGTAGGCCGCCCAAATCGCATCAGCCATGACCGTACGTAGCCCGCCCCGCTCAAGCTCAGCGATAGCGGCGGCGGTCGTGCCGCCCGGCGAAGTGACGGCGTTGCGGAGCTGTGCGGGGTGCGTGCCACTCTGTTGGGCGTAGCGGGCCGCGCCGAGCATCGTCTCTTGAACGAGGGTTGCGGCGATGGGCCGGGCGAGGCCCAGGTGAACCCCGGCGTCAATCATCGCTTCCATGATGAGAAAGCAGTAGGCCGGGCCAGAACCATTGAGCGCCGTCGCCATATCCAAATAAGCCTCGGCTTCAACCCACAACTCGCGCCCAAGTGCGCCCAACACCGTGCGCGCCCAGTCAAGTTGGGTTGCGTTGACTTCCGGTGTTGCCGTCCAGACCGTCATGCCTGCGCCGATGACCGCCGGGGTGTTCGGCATACTGCGGACAACCGCCGGGTGCGCGAGGGCGGCGCTCAAGCTGGCGAGGGTCGCGCCCGCTACCACCGAGATGACCAGTGCATCAGCGCGTAGGGTGCCGCGCAGGGGCGGCAGCACCAGTTTAAGCTGTTGGGGCTTTACGGCGAAGATAACCACCCGGCCCCACTGGACGGCAACCGCATTATCGGCGCTCGTCTGCACACCGTAACGGGCCTGCAGCTCGTGGCGGCGCTCCTCGCGGGGGTCGCTCACCAGCACTTGCTCAACCGCTACCAAGCCCTGGCGTACCAGGCCACCGAAGATCGCCTCGCCCATCACGCCGGAGCCAATCACGGCA
>CAIRDL010000687.1 GCA_903877345.1 uncultured Oscillochloris sp.
AGGCTCAATGCAAGGGGTCAAGCTCACGAGTATGAAGGCGGCGGCCCGCCACTTGATCGAAACGCTGACCCCCGAAGACATCGTGGCGGTGGTGATCTACGATGACCAGGTGCAAACGCTGGTGCCCGCGACGCCCGTCACCAACAAGCCCGCGCTCTTGGCGGCGATTGACACGATCAACGAGTCGGGCGGCACCGCGATGTCGCTGGGGCTTCAGGCGGGGCAGACCGAACTGCAAAAGCACGCTAGCCCCGACCGCTTGAGCCATCTGCTGCTGCTCACCGATGGGCAGACGTGGGGCGATGAGTCAATTTGTCGCACCGTTGCCCAGAGTCTCGGCCAAGCGGGGATTCGGATCACCGCGCTGGGCCTCGGGGCCGAGTGGAATGAGAAGTTGCTTGATGATCTGGCTGAGGCCACGGGCGGCCATTCGGACTATATTGCCGAACCGGCGCAAATCACTACCTTCTTTCAACGAGTGGTGCGGAGCGCCCAAGGTACGGCAGCCACCGAGGCGCGGCTGCTGTTACGCTTAATCAAGGAGGCGACGCCACGGGCCGTGCATCGCGCCACACCGACCATCGCCAATCTGGGCTACCAGCCAATTAACCCGAACGAGGTGGTGGTGAAGTTGGGCGATTTGGTCTTTGGTCAGACGAATAGCGTGGTCATTGACCTGATGCTGCCCTCCCGCCTCGCCGGTTCATTCCGGGTGGCCCAAGCCGAATTGAGTTGCCTCCCCGTGGGCCAGAGCCAGCCGCAGGTTGTTAAGCTTGATGTGCTGCTGAGCTTTAGTGCTGACCCGGCAGCCCCAGCTTATACGCCACGAGTGATGAATCTCGTCGAGAAGGTGATGGCCTTTAAGCTCCAAACGCGCGCCCTTTCGGAAGCTGAAGCAGGGAATGTGGCCGGGGCGACCCAGAAACTGCGCGCTGCGGCTACACGCTTGCTCGACCTCGGCGAGCTGGAATTGGCTGAGAAGACGAGCAAACAGGCCGATGCGCTCGAGCAGGACGGGGCGCTTAGCGCTGCGGGCCAGAAAGAACTTAAGTACGCGACCCGCCGCCTGACCCAACAGTTGGACGGGTAAGCTGGTGTCCGTGTGTTTGTGCGTAACTATGTAGGGAGGACTGATATCCAAATGATTACCTGCCCAACCTGTGGAACCCAGAACGACGCTGGGAACCGCTTCTGCGATCAGTGCGGCTCCCGCATTGGGGGTGATAGCCCTGACGTGACCGCCCCCATGCCAACCGCCGTGACCCCCGATCAGCCAACGATGGCCGCCCCGGTATGCCCAAATTGTGGCTCGACGGTGCTCCCCGGCGAGGCGTTCTGCGATAGCTGCGGTGCCGACCTCCAGGCGCTGCTCCAAGCAGCGGTTCCCGCATCGCCGATTCCCGCGCCGCCGATTCCCGCGCCCCCTGGCGTGGCATCGTCCGAGGCTCCGACGATCCTTGCCACTGCCCCGACCGCCGAGGGCATCTGTCGGGCCTGTGGCGCGACGGTGCTGCCCGGCGAGCGGTTCTGCGATAATTGCGGTGCGGATCTCCAAGCTGACAAAGCCGCTCCCGCGCCGCCCGTCACAGTTTCGCCGCCCGTCACAGTTTCGCCGCCTGTCACAGTTTCGCCGCCTGTCACAGTTCCGCCGCCCGTCACAGTTTCGCCGCCTGTCACGGTTGACCCGAATAGTGCGACGCTCGTGGGCATTCCGTCACCCGTGGAGCCTGCGCCGCCCGTGGTAACACCACCCGTGGAGCCTGCGCCGCCCGTGGCAACGCCGCCCGTGGAGCCTGCGCCGCCCGTGGAAGCCGCGCCGCCCGTGGCAACACCGCCGGTGGAAGCCGCGCCGCCCGTGGTGACACTGCCGGTGGAGCCTGCGCCGCCCGCTCTTGACCAAGCCGCCTACACAGCCCGTCGCAGCGAGCTTGAAGGACTCATCACCAGCCAACAGCAGATCATCACACAGTTCGAGCAGATGCAGACGCTCTTTGGCGCAGCCGTTCCGCCAGCGGTTACGCAAGGGCTTGCCGAGGCGCGCACGACCCTGGCCCGCGCCCAAGCCGACCTAGCGAACCTCCAACCGCCTGCGGCCCCGGCGGTAGACCCAGCGGTGGTCAAAGCCTTTGAGGAGGAATGCGCCCACCAACAGCAGATCATCACCCAGTTCGCGCAGATGCAAGCGCTCTTTGGGGCGGCAACACCCCCAGCCGTGACGCAAGGACTCACCGAAGCCCGTGAAGCGCTGGCCCGCGCTCAGGCGGGGTTGGCAACTCTGGGAGTAGCCGTTCCGGCGGCGCCCACAGCACCCGCGACGCCACCGGCAGCAGTGGCCCCGCCACCTGCCCCAGTGCTCGGGCCGCGCCTAGTTGTTGCTGATGGCAGCACCACGCTGTCGCTGCCCACGGACAAAGCCCAGATCATCGTCGGGCGTGAGGATCCGGTCAGCAATATCTTCCCCGAGGTTGACCTGACGCCCTTCGGGGGCGAGATGGGTGGGGTGAGTCGGCAGCACGCCCGGATCACCAACAGCGGCGGGCAGTGGCTGATCACCGACCTGAACAGCACCAACTACACCCGCATCAACGGTAGCCGTCTCGAACCCGATGTGCCCACGCCCCTCCCGGACGGTGCCCGCGTGCAGTTTGGGCGTGTCGTGCTCACGTTCCACTTGTAGGCTAACACGACGCCCCCCTCTTCCGCACGGTGGAAGAGGGGGGCTTTGTATGGTGTGGGGGCGATGAATGGCGAGCGAGGCGACGAGGCAGGCAACAGCGAGTTTCTGGCACTATTCGCGTGCGTTGCCGCGTCTGTTCACAACGGTTAGTGTCATCCTGACGGGGCTTGCCCTTGGTGTCTATCTCTATGTTGCGCTGTCGCGGCTTAGCTTTCCGTTTGCCCTAGAGTGGATCGAGCCAGCCAGTTACAGTAGTGTCGAGCGCGTGTTGCAGGGCCAACCGCTTTATGCGCCACCGAGCTACGAGTTCATTGCGCTCATCTACACCCCGCTTTATTTCTACCTCTCCGCCGCCGTCACGTGGCTTATCCATGACGTTGTGCTCGCAACGCGCCTCGTGTCGCTGATCGCTTCCCTGGCGATCTTTGGCCTCCTGTATAGCCTCGCCCGTGTGCGTGAGCATTCGCGCACGGCCGCGACGCTTACCGTCGGGCTGTTCGCCCTGACATACCATGTGTGTGGCGACTGGTTCGACATTAGCCGCGTTGATTCCCTGTTTCTTGCCTTGCTGCTCGCGAGTTATCGCTTGGCGTTCAGCAACCTCCGGCCCGCCTGGCTCGGTGGGGCATGCGCCGGGCTTGCGATCATCCTCACATTCATGACGAAGCAACAAGGAGCCTTGGCCGCGCCCTTCCTCGTCGGCTATTTGCTCATCCGGCGGGATTGGAGCCGTGCCGTCGGCTTTGTCGTCAGTGTAAGCGTTAGTGCGGCCAGTTTGCTGCTCGTGATGAACGTGAGTTCAGACGGTTGGTTCTGGATGTACACCTTTGTCATCCCAGGATCGCACCCACTCCTCCCGCAACTCCAAGACGCTTTCTGGTTCGTCCACATTGGCCCCCAGTTCTACCCGCTTCTGTTGAGCCTTGTAGGCAGCCTGTTGCTCCTCACGTACACCCGCGCTTGGGCGCACTTGCGGGAGCGGCTGCTCTTGATCGGCGTCTTCGGCCTGCCGCTCGTGCTGATGAGCTACCTGTCTATGGCGAAGCAAGGGGGCTTTCAAAATGGCCTGATGCCGATCAGCGCGGCCCTTGCGCTGATCGCGGTTGACCATTTGCGGGCGGTTCTCCCTTCCAATCAGCGCCCTAACCTTGGACACCCGCTTGCGCTGGGTGCGAGTTGGCTGATGGCGCTCCTGATCCTGTTGCAATTCCCTCTCTTGCGCTATGACCCCACCAGCGCGATCCCGTCAGCGGGGAATCGGGCCGCCGGCGAACGGCTCGTCGAGCGCTTACGCACGCTCCAAGCTCCCTTGTACAGCTCCACGGCCCCGTATCTGCTAGAACTGGTTGGTCAGCCTGGGCACTTTCACCCTGCCGTCCTTGGCGATCTCAATCTCGCGACCCAGATGCAACCGGCGCTCAAGGCCCAACTCGCTCCGTACCAAGCTGCGGTGATGGAACCATTGACCAACGGGACGGTGCGCGTGGCGCTGCTACCGGAAGTGTCTTGGTACAATCAGATCTTTACTGTGCAGCAAGGCTATCACTGTGTTCCCCTCCCAACCGATGAGCAACTGCACACCGTCAGTGGACTATCGTATCCGTTCGTAACTATCTGCACCCGTGCGCCCTGAAGTGGTCATGGGCTGTGTGCTACACAAACTGCTGCGGCTTTAGGCGTTGGGCAAAGAAGTGTATCCCCACATTTGCCAGCGTCACCCAACTGGGCCTGTTCCAGTTGAGCCGCCGTTGGATGCCGCGCCACGAAAAGACCTCACGGTAGAGCTTGATGTAGTTCGTGAGCAACCGCTCTTGATCGAGTTTGGCAGGCACATAGACTGAGTGCTGCACATCGTATTTGTCCCAGTTCTTATGCTGAAGGCGCGGCTGCATTTCGGCATACCAGGGCGTCCCAGGGAACGGCGTCGCCAGCGTAAAGACCGGCATTTCGATCCGATTACGCATAATAAAAGCGTAGGTTTCGGCGAAACTCGCCTCGGTGTCGGTGTCAAGGCCAAAGATAAAGTAGCCTTGGATGGCGATGCCGTGGCGTTGGACGTTGGCGACGACGGTATCGTACATGCCAATGCGGTTGGAACCTTTGCCCATCTGCTTAATCGTCTCAGGATCGAGCGACTCAAAGCCGATATTCAACACCTCACAGCCCGCCCGCCGCGCCAGTTCGGGGATGTGCGGCTGTTGGAGGAAGTTCATCGAGATATTGGCATTCCAACGCACGCCTAGCCCGATCATACGCTCCAACAACTCCTCGATAAACACCGAGCGGGCGGAAATGTTGTCATCCATGAAAGAAAAATGCAGCGCCCGCCGCCCCAAGCGCGCCTGATGGTACTGAATCTCGGCAATGACATGTTCGGGGGTGCGGGTGCGGTAGACTTTGCCGTAGATCTGGGGCGTGCAGCAGAAGGTGCAACCTACGGGACAGCCTTTCGTGCCGACGAGGGGAATGCGGAAGGCGTACTTCCCCTGGCGTACCGGCGTTCGGAGGAGTTCAAAGTCGGCGTGTTCGATGTCCGTCAGGGGTTTGAGCGTCTGCGCCTGATAGAGCGGCTTCAGCGTGTCGTGCTGCACATCAGCGACGAGTTCATCCCAGACCGACTCGATCTCGCCCAAAACGACTGCACTGGCATGCTGGCGGGCCTCGTCGGGCTGCATCGTGGGGTGAACGCCGCCCAGAATAACGCGCCGCCCCTGGGCCAGAGCCTGATCGGCGATTTGGTAGGCCCGCCGCACATTGACGGTGCGCGCCGTGATCGCGACAACGTCATAGGCGGAAAAATCCTCGGGCACGCTCTCGCCGATACGCTCGTCCCGCAAGGTAACGGGAAAATGCTGTTGGGCCAGCGTCGCCACCATCAAGAGGCCCAACGGCAAACTGGGCTTACTAAACGTCTCGACTAAGAGGCGGGCGGGATTGCGGGGATGCACCAGCAGCCAGCGTTTTGGCGGTGATCCGTTGCGCGAAGGTGGACTTACCAACAGTGGCAGATCCGAGGCCGAGGCAAGACGCATGGAGTCTACGGGGGGCATACAGAAACTCCTCATCGCACGAGGCCAGGGTGCGGAGGCGGTAAGTATGAGACTAGATTGGGTCGGCCAAGCGACTTGGAGCGACAAGGCACCACAAGTCGGCTAAATGTAGCACCGGGGAGATTTGGGAAGCATTGGGATTGCCGGTCGTAGGCATTTGGGTTTCATTAAGTTTGCCTAGACATGGGTGCAGAAGCAGCTGTTTCAGCTTGAACTCGGGTTTCCTACGGGGCGCGCACGCCCAGCACCACGTTGCTATTTGGCATAATCCACGCACCCTCGGCTGGGTCTGAGCTAACGACCTGACCGGCTTGGAAGCGGTCAAAGACCTCGGGAATGCGCTCACGGTTCTGGCTGTCGCTGAGAATGCTGGCGCTCAGCACACCCCGTTGCTGGAGCCATTCCGTCACTTGGGCTTGCGCTTCGCCTCGGAGGTTGTAGGGCATTTGGATCGCGCCCGCCACGGGCGGCGCGGGTGGCCGATCTTCCACAATCCAGGCCCACACCCAGCCCACCGTGCCGACCAAACTGGAGTCAAAGTTTTCGCTGACCCGCACCCGGTAAAAGTCGGCGTTCGTAGTCTCGTCGAGGATTTCGACCAAGTCGCCATTCCGTAAATACGCGCCCTTCCGCGCTGGGTCGGGCTGCGGGTAGAGGACGGCGAAAGGGCCGGGAATGGTCTGATTACGCAACGAGAGGCTCGGAAACGGTCGAATAGCTGCGAGGTAGCGATATTCCAGCTTGATGCCCTGGAGATGCGCTTGGCGGATATAGTCGCGCAGCACGATGGTGCGATTACTCTGCCCGTCAAGGCGTAAGTCGTACACCCCACCGGGGCGGAAACTCTGCGGCAGGCTCGTGAGTTCAAGGTCAAGTCGCCCGCCCTGCGTTCGCAAGACCTTCAAGCTGATGTTGCGTTGCCCTGGAACCCTGGGCTGGAGAATGACCGACTGGACGGTTTCGAGGCCATCACCCAACAGGGTAAGCTGAACTGGCAGTTTGCCAACGTAGATTGATGCGCTATCCGTCTGGCCCACGACTTCAATCTGGCGCACGACATACGCCGCCGGTGTGCTAGTGGCGATGCCCCTGGTTGGCGTGGGTGCTGCGCTGGTACGACTGGTGGGGGCCAACAACACCGCACCGGCGTTCAGCATAGTGGTCGGCCCGGCGCGGGCGGTCGCGGGGGCCGCCGTTGGCGCAGCCGTCAGGGGCGCGGCGGCATCACTGCCCGTCGGCGCAGGGGCGGTGCCTACCGCGACGGCGGACGGATTTGCGCGGCCCGCGATCAGCGTGGTGAACGTAAGGCCAAGCACAACCAAGAGCGTCACCCCAAGGCCAAGCAAGCTCCAGAGCAGCATCGGCGGCAGGGCAGGCCGGGCGTAAGGCAAGCGCTGGAGGTCGGCAAGCATCGCTTGGGCCTGGGGGTAACGCTCGGTGGGATCAGCTTTCAGCGCTTTACGCACGATCCGCTTGAGGTCTTCGGGGAGACTCTGGTGTTCCCCATCGGCGAACAGTTGCGGCTCCGTCTGGCCCGTAGGCTCCGGTGGGGGCGTACCCGTCAGAAAGGCGTAGAGGATCGCCCCGGCGGCGTAGACATCGGAGGCTGGAGTGATGCTGCTATTCCGCAGGCGCTGCTCCGGGGCCGAGTAGTAGCGCGAGAAGCCGCGCACCACCAGTTGGTTATGTCGCTGCGAGATGCCGAAGTCGAGCAGGAAGAGGTCGCCGGTGTCGGCATTAACCCGCAGGTTGGCGGGCTTCACATCGCAGTGGATGATCGCACGTTTGTGGAGGTACGCCAGCGCTTCGAGGAGTTGCCGCGTCCAGCGCAGGGCCGTACGGCGATCCAACGGTTCATTGCGGAGATAGCTCGTCACATCGCGTCCAGGGATGTACTGCATCTCGACGCAGAGCAGACTATTGTAAAAGAAGGCATCGTACACCGCAGGCAGCCGCCGATGTTTCAGTTTGCTAAGCACTTCGCGTTCGGCAAGGAGCGCGTTCTGCTTGGTATCCTCGGTGGTTTTGCTGACTTTGATTACCACCTCCTGCTTCCGCTCGATGGCGAAGGCGCGATAAGTGGTGCCGAAGCCGCCCCGTTCGCTAATCACACTGCGAATGTGGTAGCGCCCCAAGATGATTTCGTTTAGGGGCAACGCGGTCGGTTGCGTGGGCGGAGCCTCCTGCGCGACCTTCGCTTCGGCGAAGTGCTCATCCGTGAGGGTCGTCATCGTTGTCAGCAAGCGCGCCCCGGTGCCGCCCAGCACGCTCGCGGGTTCCGCCGGTGGGCTTCCCTCTGCCGCAACTGGGGGCGCATAACCCAACCGCCGGAGTTCCTGCAACATCGTCTGGGCGTCTTGGTAGCGATCCGCCGGATCGAAACAGAGCGCCTTGAGCACAATATTTTCAAGCTCGACGGGAATGGTCTGATTCTCCTCCGTCGGCAGGCGGAGCGTCTTGTCATAATGGTCGTCGCGGTACGGCGGTTCGCGGCCCGTCAACAGCATGTAGAGGGTCGCACCAACCGCGTAAATATCAGAAGCAGGCGTGACGATGCCGGCCGGATCGTGCTGTTCCGGCGGCGAAAAGCGGGGTGAGTGCGCCCGGATCAAAGTTCGGTCAGTGTGGTGCGAAATGCCGAAGTCGAGCAGGAAGATCCCGCCGGTTTCCGTATGCACCCGCAAGTTTGACGGTTTCACGTCGCGGTGGATAATGCCGTGGCTGTGGAGGTAGGCCAACGCCTCAAGGGTCTGGATGATCCAGCGCAGGGCCGTCGGGCGATCCGGGGGGTCGGCGCGGCGCTCAGGGCCAGTCATGACTAAGTAGGTAGAGACATCACGACCAGGAATGTACTGCATTGTGACGCAGAGTTGCCGTTCGTGGAAGAAGCCGTCGTAGACCTTCGCCAGACGGGGATGGTCGAGGCTGAGGAGGAGGCGGAGTTCACTAAGCAGTGCGTCTTGTTCAATGTCGGCAGCGGTCTTGCTCTCTTTAATCACAATCGCTTGCCCGTGCAGTATGTCGTAGGCAAGATAGGTATTGCCAAACCCACCTTGGGTACTAATAACGCGGGTAATCTGGTAGCGATCTTTGATCGTCTGGCCGACAGGTAAAGGCATATGCAAGCCTTCAAATCAAGGTGAGTTTATGACTATAGAGCGGTTTTTCGATTGTAGCATACTTGACAGGGCGGTTTCCCCGGCTTAGAGTACCGGTTAGCGCCGCGCCGGGCATGGGGATTTTGACTAATGGCAAGTGGAAATGATCCGTGCTGCGTGATCCGTGACCGGGCCG
>CAIRDL010000688.1 GCA_903877345.1 uncultured Oscillochloris sp.
AAAGATCCTGGCCTTTATCGACTACTTCAACCGCACCGCCAAACCGTTTCGCTGGACCTACACTGGGCGGCCACTCATGGCATGAACTCGGTATGGACTTTCAGAAAGCTGTACTAGTACATCATCCGAGTAAATTTGATGGGTAGAGGCGGCTCGCGAGCCGCCTCTACGGCCTTCGGACAACCCATCAGAATTACTCGGACGGTGTACTAGTTCGGGGATTGAGCGCAGGATATTCAGCACCACGCGCACGCTTTGGTAGACGAAGGGTGGCACGAGGTTGCGGGCGGCCAAAAGCGAGAGGGGCAGCGCCAGAATGACCGCGATGATCGTGCTGCTAAGCGCCAACTGGATCGTCACCAGGGTCGGCTCGATCACACGGTCGTAGTTCGTGTAGAAAGCCCCGTCGGGCGGCCACATGCGGGTGAGCAGCCGCCACATGTTCGGCGAACTCGTGACCAACTCAACCAGGCTGACCTCGGTGCCGTGGTAGGCCCAGGCGCAGATGACGAGCAGGCCGAAGAGTGAAAAGACGGTCTGCAAGCTGAGGCGGGGGCGCCCGCTGGCAAGGGTATGGGTGCGTACCCGCTCCGGCACCTCGCCCGGGTCAGTTTGCCACATCGCCAAACGCCCCTCCCGTCGCCAGGGCTCTCTGCGGCAGCGCGTGCTCGACCCCGACTAGGGTGCGCGGGTCGCGCCGATAAACGCGCCGCAGCACCTCCGGCGTCAGTTCGCTTGGCCGACCATCGAACGCGATCAGCCCTTTGGCAATGCCGATAATCCGGTCGGAGTAAGCCTCCGCCAGGGCCACATCGTGAATATTGACCAGCACCGGGAGGCCCATGTCGGTCGCAGCGGCCTGCGGCAAACGATACCCGACAAAGGCACTACCGCAAAACTAACGCTGTCATGTCACCCTGAGCGCAGCAAAGGGTCTTTCAGCGGGCTGGGAGAGATGCTTCGCTGCGCTCAGTATGACATGTGCTACAGCGTGACTTTTGCGGTAGTGCCGACAAAGACTTTACCGCGTGTTAAAGCGTTGTTAATTCGCCATTAGCATGACATTAACAAACCCTTGGTAGAGTGGCATGGCTTTTCATGCTTGGCAGCAAGCCGCACGCTGCTGTTGGGAGGTTTTATGCCTAAGCTCAGTCATGTCGCGTCGGTCGTTGCCCTGTTGAGCGTCTTCCTGCTTTCAGCCTGCACTTCCACCTCTGCGGGGACTCCCAATGCCCCCACCATCGCCGCGACCGTCGGTGCCGCGACGGCGACCGTCGCCGCAAGCCCCAATGGGCTGACCGTCGTGGATGAAACGACCATGCTTGGGCCAAAGAATTTCATCACCGGGTATACGCCCACCAACGTTGATGGAACCTTGAACTTTGTGGTCGAAATTCCTACTGGCACCAATGCGAAGTGGGAAGTTAGCTCCGACGGGACAAAGCTGGCTTGGGAGATTAAGAATGGCAAACCCCGTGTGATCGCCTACCTCGGCTATGTCGGCAATTATGGCATGGTGCCGCAGACTACCGGCGGCGACGGCGACACCCTAGATGTGCTGGCCTTAGGCCCGACGCTGGAGCGTGGCACCCTGGCCCAGGCCAAGCTGATTGCTGTCCTCAAATATCGCGAAGATGATCCCACCACCGGCCCCGAGGATGACAAGTTACTCGCCATTCTCCCCGGCTCGCCGCTCTATGCTGAAGTGAACTCGCTCCAGGATCTCGACACGAAGTTCCCTGGGGTTAGCACCATTGTGTCCACATGGTTCAACAACTACAAGGGGCCGAACGCGATGTTCTTCCAGAGCTATGGCGATGCTGCTGCAGCACAAGTGGTTCTCGATGCCGCTGTCAAAGCGTTTGCTGCGAAGCAGTAATGCCCCCAGCACCTCAGGCAAGCGGCAGCGTAAAGCTGAAACTGCTCCCCGCGACCTTCGGTGCTGGTGACCCACAATCGCCCGCCGTGACCCTCGACGAGGTGCTTGGCGATGGCGAGCCCAAGCCCGGTGCCTTCATAACGGCGCGTCACCGAGGCGTCAACCTGACTGAAGGGTTGGAAGAGCCGGGTGAGGTATTCAGGCGCGATGCCGATGCCCGTATCGCTCACCTCGAAGCTGATCATCGCCGCCGGAACACCAAGGGTTGCACGGTCGTCGCGCCAAGCGTGCAGCGTAATCACGCCTTGGTCGGTAAACTTGGCGGCGTTGGCGAGCAGGTTGATCAAAATCTGCCGCACTTTGCCCGCATCAGTCGTCATTAACCCCACGTCTGGTGCGTAGATGATCCGCAGTTCGTTCGCTTGCTGTTGCACTAACGGGGCCACCACATCGGCAGCCTCGTGGAGCAGCGTACTCACCGCGACTGGGCTGAGGCTCAGTTCGATTTTGCCCTGTTCGTTCTTCGAGAAATCAAGCACATTGGTGATCAGGGTCATGAGATGGCGACCCGCTGCCAAAATCCGCTCAAGGGGGGTCAAGTTCCCCTTCGGCCACGGGCAGCGCATCGCTACTTATAGCAATCCTGTTGGGGTTGTTGCGTGGAGTCGAGGCTTTAGCCGGATAGGGCCGCCTAAAGGCTCGACTCCTTTTCATAACCTGTGTAGGATTGCTATAACTGCATGATCTGGGCATAGCCGAGGATGGCGTTCAGCGGTGTCCGCAGTTCGTGGCTCATTGTGGCAAGGAACATGCTCTTGGCTTGGTTGGCCGCCTCAGCGGCGGCCTGGGCGCGGTAGGTGGCCGCCTCGGCCTGTTGGCGCTGCAACAGATTCGCCGTGCGTTGCTCTTGGCGATCCAGGCTCGTTTCGAGTTCGCCATTCCGTTGCTCGATCGCGCTGCGTTGTTCGCGGAGACTGTCCACCATTTGGTTGAAACTGTGCGCCAAGTCACCGAGTTCGTCGCGGCTCGCTAGGGCGACTTTGCGATCCATTGTTCCGGCGGCCACGCGCGCCGTCGCGTGGGTGAGCCGTGTGATGCGGTAGGCAATCCGCCCGGAGAGGATCAGCCCAATCAGGGCCGAGATGGTGAACGTCGTGGTCGTCCCCACCAAGATAAAACGGCGTGCCGCTTCATATAGCAATCCTCTTGGAATCGTAAAGAGGAGTCAAGGCTTTAGCCGGCTGAAGCCTTGACTCCTCTTCACGACCTGCATAGGATTGCTATAGGCTGACCGCAGGAATAAACCGCTCGTAGTTCGCTGTGACCACCTCGCCCCAAGCTGTTACCACGGCATCAGCTTAACAAGCGCATAACATTCCCATGCTATCGTGCAAGAATGCTGACCCTGTTGCGGGTTGGTGGTGCAAGGATGCCCCTATGGGCGAACGCCTCCTTGCTTTTGGGCATGGAAAGGGTTGTTACTCCCTGTGATTACGCTTGATGCGGGTCGCGCACTGGCCGAACGGGCCTTGGGGTTGTTTGATGCAACCCTGGACGCCCACGGTCTCGCCTCGACCCTCCGGCCAAGTCTGGCCCTCGCCGCCGTCTGTTACGCCGCCGCCCGTCAGGCTGGTGCCGCCCATCCCGAACGCGCCGGACGCGATGCCGTCCTCGCCACGCCCCTTGAGGGCTTGGCCCCCGAACAACGCTGCGTTGTCGCAAGTGCCGTCGCGTTCCAACGGGCGCAACCGCACCGCCGCCGCGAGCCAGCCTTCCTCTGGCTTCCCACCTCTGCCCAGACCACCGCCTTACGTTTGAGCGCGCTGCTCATGCTGGCCGACCGCCTTGGAGCGTTGCCTGCGACCGCTTTTCACCTCACTGGCACCGCGAAAGTGACGACGCTCCGCATGTCCCATGCTCCCGTCGAGTTAGCTACAGATGGAGCCGTGATCGAGCGTTGGCGAAAAACGATTGGCCCGTTCCAGCTCGACATAGGGCCAGTTGTCGCGCCTGAATCCACCCCAGAGCCACCCCGCACCTGGGAATTGCCGAGCAGTTGGGGTACCGTCACCGTACCTCTCGCGTTGCAAGCCACCGACCCCTTGGCTGAAGGCGTGCGCCGGGTGCTGCGCCAGCAGTTTGAGCGGCTGTTGGCCCGCGAGGCTACGGTGCGAAATGATGAGGCTATTGAAGAGGTGCATCAGTTGCGAGTGGCGACGCGCCGCCTGCGCGCCTCCCTCCAAGTGGTCGCCTCCGCCTTCGACCCGGCGCTCATCCGCCGCTTCCGCCGTGGGTTGCGGCGCATCGCGGCTGACCTCGGGGCCGTGCGTGATCGCGATGTCTTTCTCGACCACCTGCACCACTACCAAGCCACGCTGCCAACAGCGACTCAAGACCAGCTCAAGCGGCTGTTGAAGGTGGTCACGCAAGACCGGGCCGCAGCGCGCCAACACATGCTGACGAGCTTGGATCAGGCGCGCTATGTGCGCTTCAAGCATGCCTTTGCGGCCTTCCTGACCACCCCCGGGGCGGGCGTGGCGGCGCTGCCTGCGTCGGGTCTGCCCCTGCGCGTACGCGATGCGGTCGGTTCGCTGCTCTGGCAGCGCTATGAAGCCTTGCGTGCCTTCGAGCCGATCCTGCTCGCCGGTGAAGAAGAGGTGCAGCATCAAGCGCGGATTGCGGGCAAGCACCTGCGCTACACCATCGAGTGTTTCGCTGAGGTGATCGGCGAACCCACCGAGCGGCTCTTGGCTCCTCTGGCGACCTTGCAAGAGACGTTGGGCACGTTGCAGGACGAAGTTACCGCACGAGCCTATCTTGCCACCCTGCATCTGACGGACGACCCTGGGGCGCAGGCGTATCTTGCTCACCGCAAGGCCGAGAGCGTGACCCAACTTGCCGTCTTGCCCGACCATTGGGCGCAGGTGATTGGGGCCAACTATCGTTCGCGCTTCCTGGTGGTGCTTGCGGCACTCTAAAGGCCCAACGCCCACCTACCCGAAGCGCCCGCTGAGATACGCTTCCGTCCGTTCGTCCTGCGGGTTGGTGAACAAGGCACCCGTCGGGCTGAACTCAATCAACGTACCCGCTCGCGTCTGCGGGTTCATCAACAGAAAGGCGGTGCGGTCACTGACCCGCGCCGCCTGTTGCATGGTGTGCGTCACCATCACAATGGTGAACTCGCCCCGCAGTTCGGCGATCAGATCCTCGACCTTGAGTGTGGCAAGCGGATCGAGAGCCGAACAGGGTTCGTCCATCAACACCCCTTCGGGGGCGGTCGCCACGGTGCGGGCGATGCAGAGCCGCTGTTGCTGCCCGCCCGACAGGGCGGTACCCGCAGCGTGCGGTCAACGCTGCGCCGCTGACCGTAGGTAGTCATCATGTTTGGTGAGACTCATGCGCGTGCTCCTGCGGGGCCGCGTGCCGTCTGCCAGACGAGCTAGCGGGCGACTAGATTCAACAGCAACGTGATGCCGAAGAGCACGAGCGCAATGGCGATCAGCGCACTCGCGTGGAGCGAGTCATTCGCGTTCGTGAGTTCGCTTGCAATCAGCGAGGCGGCGGTCGTTGCGGGCATAAAGAGCGAGTCTTCGACGCGGGTGCTATTGCCAATCAGCATGGTTGCCACCGCCGAGGCACTCTCGAGCGAGGGGGTGATGTAGGTGCCAGCGGCGGGGATTGAGGCGACCATCCCGGACGTATTGCGTGCGGGGGCGATCACACTGGCGAGCATCTGGCAATGGCTGCTCGAGATCAGCCCGGAGCCTGGCGCGGCGACCAGCCTGTTGTGCGGGTTAGCCCGTGGGGAAGGCGTGACGGGGCTGGCAGACCAAGCGTTGCGGGACGACCTGTTGGCGTTGTACGTTGCCCGTGAATTACTGGCCGCAACGCCCACCGGGTACAGCTTCCGCGTGCCGCTTCTGGGGCAGTGGATTGCCCAACAGCGCCGGTAGCCAGCCCTAGCCCTGTAGGGGTCAGGCTTTCGGCATGCCTATGGGCGTATATAGCAATCCTACACAGGTTATGAAAAGGAGTCGAGCCTTTAGGCGGCCCTATCCGGCTAAAGCCTCGACTCCACGCAACAACCCCAACAGGATTGCTATAGCAATAAAACAGGTCGTGAAGCCGGGCGGCTTGAGCCAGGGCTGGTGCAGCCTTGGCGACTCTTACGCGGATCGCGGGGACTCTTACGCGGATCGCGGGGACTCGATCTCAGATCGCGGGGACTCGATCTTAGTTCGCGGGGACTCGATCTTAGTT
>CAIRDL010000689.1 GCA_903877345.1 uncultured Oscillochloris sp.
CCTAGCCGTGATCGCTACGGGCCAGCGCCTGCGCCAAGCCGTCGCTGCCGACACGCCCATTGGACGGACGATTAAAGCGTTGCTCGACCAGGGTCAGCTTGCGCCTGATACCCTGATGGATCGCCTGATGCGCCAGTGGTTGCGCGCCGTGCCAGCCAGCCAGGGCTGCCTCTTTGATGGCTACCCGCGCAACCCCACGCAGGCGCTTGCCCTCGCGGGCATCCTGGCCGACAAGCGCCGGTCGCTCAACGCCGTGGTCGCCCTGAACCTCGACGCCGAGGAGGCGGTGCAGCGTTTGGGCGGGCGGCGCATCTGCCGTTGGAACGGCGAACCCTTCACGCTGCACCAGAATGACGTTGCCGCCGTGGCGCGCTGTGCCGAACTGGGCGGCGTGCTTGAGTGCCGCGAAGATGACCACCCCGAGGTCATCTACGAACGCCTGCGCGTTTATGAGCGCGAGACCGCCCCGTTACTCGCTTTCTACGCCGACCAGGGCTTGCTGACCCGCGTTGACGCGCATGGTACGCCAGAGGCGGTGGCAGCGCGGGTGTTGGTCGCCGTGCGCTCGATCAACGATTGACAAAGGTTGTGCAGATGGCGTACAATGGATGTACGGCGATCAAATGGTTGTACTAGCGTGCTGTGCCACGCCCCCACGGAGTAATCATGATTGAGCGTGCAAACGCCTTCGACTTTCTCGGCCCGCGTACCTTGGTTGGCCCCGCACTTCAGGTTGGCGACCCCGCCCCTGATTTCGCCTTGGTGAACGCGATGCTGGCAACCGAAACCTTGGCGAGTTTCGCCGGGAAGCCCCTGGTACTCAGCGTCGTGCCGTCCCTCGACACCAGCGTGTGTAGCAAGCAGTCGCTACGCTTCAACGAGGCGGCGACGACCCTCGCAGATCGCGTCAGCTTTGTGACCGTGAGCGCCGACCTGCCTTGGGCGCAGGCGCGCTGGTGTAGCAGCAACCATGCCGATTTTTTGCAGACCCTCTCGGATCACCGCGAGCTCAGCTTCGGCCAGAGCTATGGCACCTATTTGCCCGATTTCCGTGTCGAAAGCCGCGCGGTGTTTGTTGTTGATGCCGCAGGGGTACTCTGCTACGCCGAGTATGTGCCGACCGCCGGCCAAGAGCCGGACTACGCCGCAGCGCTCGCGGCGCTTGAGGCGGCGCTGGCGTAAGCCAAAGGGCCGGTTGAACGCATTAGGGTGCCTTAAACCAGCTTCATCGTTTGTAAAGTTCGTAGGTGCGGCTTGTAGCCGCACCTGCGTTTTTTTAATGGGCTGTGCGGCAACCCCCAACCCCTAACCCCCAACCCCTAACCCGTGGCTGTCAAGTAGAAGAAGTCGCGGCTCCAGGGGCGCAAGTAGCGCTGCCGTTCACCTTTCATCGCCTCAAGCAACGGGGTTGCGACCAACCCGGCGGGCGAGGCTCGAAAGGTGTCAAAGCGCACATAGACCGCGTTGATGTCGAGTTGCATGGCGTAGGCAACGTCAAGCATCACGAAGGCTGACGCCAGTCGCGGCAGAATCAGCGAGTCACCCGCCACGTAGTACAACACCGCTCCGTCAGCGCTGATGCCGATCCCAGAGCGCTCAACGGCGGTCACGCCATTCAGGATGATCCCCCAGTCCCGCGAGGTCTGATCGGCGGTGTGGGGGTTGAGCGTCCCGTGATCTATCAGCAATGGGCCGTTCTGCCGCCACGCGACCATTCCGGTCGTCGTCACAATGTCAGTCCCCCAAGCCCCGATGCGAATCTGTCCGTCCTGATACAGTGCGATGGTGCCGAAATGGTTAATTGGCGGGAGCACCGTCACCCCGTTGACCATCGCCCCAAAACTGCCGTGGCGGGCCTTAAAGCCGCCGTTAAAGGCCGCCAACAGCGCCCCGCTCTGGCGATCAGCCGCCGGGATGATCCCTTTGCGCGTGAGTTTCACCTTTGAGATCGGCTCTTCGCTGCCCAACACAAAATGGAGTTGCGTCGCACGCACATCTATGGCGACGACGGCGGCATAAACATACGGGCGCTCCGGGTCGGGCTGCACAAAGGTTTTATAGGCAACCACACGTCCGGCGGGATCGCTCAGGTAGGCCGACCACTGGCCCGCCCCCGCCATTGTGCCCACATCAAGCAGCGGAGCCGGTTGCCACGCGGTCGGCGTCGGCGTAGGCGGCGGAACGGTCGCCACGGGCGGCACCGTCGCCACTGGCTTTGTCCGGGTTGGCTCAGGTGTGCCTTGCGGTGCGGGCGTGACGCTAGGCTGCGGCAGAACCGCTACGGGCGTGTTCGCCTCCCACGGCGCAGTGCTACGCATCAGGCCGCGTTGATACGCCTCGTGTTGTGCCCAATCCTTGAGGCTGAAGACGGTGTCCTCAAGCTGGGCCACCGCTTCGTCCCCCACGACAGCGCGCAACATGTCGGCACTCTGGGCCGCGAGTTCTGGGCGCAAGCCAAGCACGGTCGTCCCGATCACCACCAACAGCACCACAACCAGGCTAGGCATCAGACAGCCACGACGGCGTTTGGTGCGCGTGCGTCGCCCTTGGGCGCGTGAGGTTGGTCTGTACATAGAGCGTACCCTTGGCAGATTGTAGATTGCAGCTTTGCTGCAAGGGAAGCGGATCTTTTTACCTGTTCCATCGTGACCCGTGATGCGTGATCGCTCAGGGTGCGGCCTCGTCACGTATCACGCATCACACGACCACCGGGACATTCTAAATTTTCCGCATCCCCAACAGGACGCAGTGCCTTTGCCCAAATTGTAAAGCCGGGCGGCGGTTTTAGCTTGACAGTTGAGACCTGATCCCCGATCCCTGACCCCTGAAAGCTTACCGCCCACTCTCGCGTGGGTCGAGTGCATCGCGTAACCCGTCGCCAACAAAGGTCAAGGCTAGCACAAGCACGGCGATCAGCACGACGGGAAAGAGCAGCATCCACGGGCCGGAGCTAAGATTGCCGAAGCCGTCAGTCATGAGTTGCCCAAGACTGGTGGGGAAGGGGTTGTTCGGATCGACCGAGGGCCGCATACCGACGCCGAGGAAGGTTAAGATCGCTTCGGCAAGGATGAGGCTGGGGATGCTGAATGATACCGTGACGATAATCGGCGCAAGCGTGTTGGGCAGGATGTGACGGGCCAGGATCTGCCCCGTCGGGATGCCCAAAGCTCGCGCCGCCTCGACAAACGCTTGCGCTTTCAACATGAGGACTTGGCCGCGTACAAGCCGCGCCAGACTCGTCCAACTTACAATGGCTAGGGCACTGAAGATCAGCAGCAAGCCGTTGAAGGCTTTGCCGAACCATGTCTCGCGGAAGGCCACCGTCAGCGTGATGATGAACAGCAAGTCGGGGAAGGCGGCGATGATCTCGGTGCAGCGCATCAGCAGATTGTCAAGCCAACCGCCCGCGAAACCGGCAAGCAGGCCAATGCTGACGCCTAAGCTGACGATGATCACCTGCGGCACTACGCCCACAATCAGCGAAACCCGCGTCCCGTAGAGCAGGCGGGCGAGGAGGTCGCGCCCGTTGGTGTCGGTACCCAAGAGATTGGCGGGGTTGGGTTGGCGCGCTGGGTTGTTCGTAACCCAGATTGGCGGGCGCAAGCTGTTGCGGGCCGTCTGTTCGACGGGGTTGTGGGCCGCAAGCAGCGGCGCGCCAAGGGCAACCAGCACGTAGAGCGTGACGACGATCAGCCCAAGCGTGGCCGCCCGGTTCTGCAACAAGCGACGGCGGGCGTCACCCCAAAGGCTCCGGGGTCTGATGGTGGTCAGATCGAGGGTGTCACGTTGCAATGCCACTGGGTCTCCGTCTTTAAGGCAGATTGTAGATTGCAGCTTTGCCGCAACAAGACGCGGTGCCTTTGCCCAAATTGTAAAGCTGGGCGGCGGTTTTAGCTTGACAGTTGAGACCTGTAACCGCACGCTGCATTCCTTGCGGCTTTGCGGCTTTGCGGCTTTGCGGCTTTGCGTCAGATCGCTGAACTGTCAAGTTGGATTGAAACATGCCTAATCGTAGGTAATACGCGGATCCATAACCCCGTAGGCCAGATCCACCAGCAGATTCGCCACGCCGAGGAAGAAGACGAAGATGAGCGCCCCCGCGACGATCATCGAGTAGTCGCGCTTCCCGATGGCATCAACCAGCAACGCACCCATACCAGGCACTTGGAAGATCAGTTCGGTGTAGAGCGTGCCGGTGATCAGGTTGGCCGCAAGTGGGCCGAGAATCGTGATGACGGGCAGCAGGGCGTTTTTGAGCATATGCCGCCAAATCACCACTTGGTCGCCGAGTCCTTTTGCTCTGGCTGTCCGCACATAGTCTTGGCGCTTCACCTCAAGCACGCTAGAGCGCGTCAGGCGGGTGATGAAGCCGAGTGAGGTTGACCCCAGGGCGATGGTCGGCAGCACCCACGGCCTGATGGGATCTTGCCAATCAGAGAGCACGGTGAACCATTTGAACCATGTGGCGAAAATGATAATCAGCAGGAAACTCACAATCAGGGTCGAGAGCGAGACAAACAAGGTTGAGCCGAAGAGCACAAGGTAGTCTATCCAGGTATTCTGCTTGAGCGCCCCGATGATGCCGAGCGGCACCCCAATTAGCACGGCGAAGAGTAGCGCCTGGAGGCCCAAGCGCGCCGAGTAGTAGAAGCGACTCGGCCTGCCGGTGCGTTCGCCGAACAGTTCCTCCTGCACCGTGCGCGCCCCACGCGAGGCGTACGTCGGCCCGAAGTTTCCGCCGATGGCCCCCCAAACAATGGTCGTAGCCTCACGCTGCGGGTCAGGCTCGAGGTCGAAAAACATATAGCGCGTGAACTGTCGCCACACGGGCAGATCAAGCCCAAAGCGTTGGCGCAGAAGAGCCTCAACGCGGGGCGGCATCTGGCGATGATCCGCGTCAGTATCAAAAGGCCCACCGGGGGTTAGTTTTGCCAGGGTGAAGGTGATTAGCCCGACGGCGATCAACACCGGAATTTGCCAGAGGATGCGACGGAGGATGAAAGCCGTCATGCGAGGCTCCTATCTTTCTCGGATCGAGTCCCCGCGAACTATAGCAATCCTATTGGGGGTGTTGCGTGGAGTCAAGGCTTCAGCCGGATAGGGCCGCCTAAAGGCTCGACTCCTTTTCATAACCTGTGTAGGATTGCTATAAGATCGAGTCCCCGCGATCTAAGATCGAGTCCCCGCGATCTAAGATCGAG
>CAIRDL010000690.1 GCA_903877345.1 uncultured Oscillochloris sp.
ACACCGTATCTCAGCGTCCTGATGCTGAGATACGGTGTTTTTCACACGAACTATATTGACCAACTCAATTTTCTAAGGAGTACCAATGAAACTCATCTTCGGCGCAGTTCTCACCTGCGGCATGATCGCTATCCCTGGCTACATCGTCTGGCGCATCGTCGTGGACGTGGAGAGCTGGTTCGCCACGAGCGGGGCTGGCGATTGCATCATGTGGTCGTTTGTCATCGCCCTGATGCTGACCGCCTTCGCCATCCCGGTCGGCGTCTGGGGTCTTGCCGCCCGGATGTGGGTGGTGAAGCTAGACCGTGGTGAGTACCTCGTCAGCACGGCGTACACGCTGGCCCCGCCCCACGTCGTCGTGGCCCAGCTTGGCACAACGGCCCCAAGCGCCGACCCTCGCCGCCCCGGTGGAGGCAACCGTCCGACCCCCACGCTAACCTGCCCTCGTCGGGAGACCCCCTGCACGCCTTCTGGGAGCAACCGGAGGGCGTTCGTGTTGCCCGCCACGAGGCCACCCGCCGCGCCGACGGCCAACACCCATGCCAACATCGTCGGGTGATAGGGGGCAACATCGTCGGGTGTTGACCCCATCCTCCGTAGGTGATGGGTAGCAACACCCACGGAGGATGACGTTGTGCTGGCCGAGTCGTCATCCGTGGGTGTTAGGTGCTACCATCGTCGGCTGAACAGCGAGGGCGTGCCAACGACGCACGGAGGGCGCTGCTGGTACCCGTCGAGCGTGCGGGAGGTGCTGGTGAACGAAGGGGTCTATCGGGGAGCGCGGCGCGGGGCGAGTGAGACACGCTGGCCGATCATCCTCGACCAGAGCATTCCGTCGGCGGGGCGGGTACGTTCCTCTCTGCGAGGGCGCACGGTGCGCGCAATGCCAGCGGAGGAATGACCCACGGCAAAACATGGGCAAAGGCAAGGTAAGAGCAGGACAGCGGCGGCGAACCTGCCGCACACCGCTGTCCACCTCATCGTCTCCCGCTACGGCACCACCTCAGTCAGTTCCTCTTCCGGCGGGAGCGTGTCAGCGCTACCCTGCGCCAAGGCGCGGAGCCGCATAAACACATCCACCGAGAGCAGTACGCCTGTTGGGTAGCCTTTCTGCGTCACGATGATGGGCCGCTGGCGCTCCTTGGCGCGCTTGATCAGCGCCGCCAGGGATGAGGCTGCCCGCGAGATGGGTACGACGCCGTCTTGCAGATCGACATCGAGGGCGAGGGGCGGTGGGTTGGACATGGGAGCTTCCTTGTTGGCAAAGAGGAAAACGATGGTGCGTATCATACCACGAAAGGATGTGTGAAAACGCACGTCCCCCGTAGTCGTCATGCTATACTAGCGGCGGCATGCACACGGCCCACCATTGCCTCGTCGTAAACGTAGCCCGCCAGTTTACTGGCTGAGCTACGGCGCATACGGCGACTTTGCCGTAGCCCAACCGCTGCCCGAGGTTGCCCGCCGCATGGTTGTGGAACAACGCGCTACGCCACGTGGGAGCTTTGCATCCTACTGTTATGGGTTCTGACGACAGGATCGCCCGATGCCTTCACCGCAGGCCATTGCTCAATCCCAAGAGCGTCTAGCCACCCATCGTGCCACCTTGGCGATCCGGCTGACCCAACAGGCCGCGCTCGGCAGTGCCCATGCCCCACCGGAGGTTGCCCACGACATCCGCGAGGCTCGCACCGCCATCGCGCAACTCAAGGCGACCCTGCGGGGATGGGGCGTGTCAGTTGAGGATTTGCCCGATGATGAGGATGTACGGGTGCTGCCCCAACCAGTACCCCCGCTGTCGCCGCGCCCGCCAGAGCACGCCGTGCTGCCCGAACCGACGCGACGGCTCAAGGTCTTTCTCTGCCACGCCTCCGATGATAAGCTCGCCGTGCGCCAACTCTACCAGCGCCTACGCGCCGTTGGGGTCGCGCCGTGGCTCGACGCCGAAGACCTCGTGGGGGGGCAGCGCTGGCAGGTGGCAATCTCCAAGGCCGTGCGCGACTCCGATGTGGTGCTGGTCTGTCTCTCCCAGCGCTCGGTGACGAAGGCGGGCTATATGCAGCAGGAGTTGGCCTTCGCGCTGAATGTGGCCGCGCAACAATCCGAATCCGAGGAGGCGATCTACCTCATCCCTCTGCGGTTGGAAGACTGCACGGCCCCTGAGCAACTGCGCGACCGGCATTGGGTGGATCTGTTCGCGGATGATGGCTTCCAACGGTTGCTGCGCGCCTTACAGGTGCGCGCCGCTGAAGTTGGAGCCTTGCCGCTCGTCGTGCAACCCCAACCGCCGACCGTAGACCCGCCACCGCCGTCACCGCCGCCTAAATCCTCAGTGGAGCCACATCCCGTCATATCACCAGCGGATAAGCCAACGGCTACCGTAAAGAACCGCTCGTGGGCGGGTGTCGTCGGGTTCCTGCTGACCGTGGTGGTGGTCAGCCTGTTGGGGCTTACCTGGCTCAGGCGAGGGCCAGTACCCACGCCCCTGCCCGCTTGGGTACCCGAACTGGTCAAAGTCCCCGCTGGTCCCTTCCTGATGGGCAGTACCGATCAGCAAATTGCCGCTGCGGTCAGCCAAGGGGCGAGTGCGGATTGGGTGAAGTACGAAAAGCCCCAACACACCCTGACCCTGCCCGATTACTGGATCGGCAAGACCGAGGTGACCAACGCCCAATTTCGCCCTTTCGTTGATAGCGATGGCTACACCAACCCCGCTTACTGGACTGCGGCGGGCTGGGCGTGGCGGCAGGCACAAAAGATCACCCAGCCTGGCTGTTGGGACGAGGCCGGGAGGAATGGTGACACCCAACCTGTGGTGTGCGTAAGCTGGTTCGAGGCGGTGGCCTACTGCCGCTGGCTGAGCAAGCAGACCGGCATTGAATTTCGGTTGCCGAGCGAGGCTGAGTGGGAAAAAGCCGCCCGTGGTTCCAATGGGTGGATCTACCCCTGGGGCAACACCTGGGACGCGAGTTTGGTCAATAGCCGCGAGTCAGGCTTGCAGCAAACCACGCCCGTCGGCAGCTACCCAAAGGGAGCCAGCCCGTACGGGGCTATGGACATGGCGGGGAATGTGTGGGAGTGGTGCGCGACCCAGTGGGGCAAGCCCTACCCATACCAGCTTGAAGATGAGTGGCAGACGACCTATTTGGAGGCCACCGCCGATTATCGCGTGTTTCGTGGCGGCTCATCGTGGCAGGATAGCGCATACGTGCGCGGGGCGTACCGCGTCGGCAGCGGCCCGCGTGTCCGCCTCAGCGACGGAGGGGTGCGGGTCGCCAGTCATTCTCTCGTGCCCTGATTCTGGATTCTGAATCCTGTCT
>CAIRDL010000691.1 GCA_903877345.1 uncultured Oscillochloris sp.
AAACATTCCATCTGATCCGTGATGCGTGATCCGTGATCGGTCAGGGTGCGGCCCGGTCACGGATCACGCATCACGGATCATTGGCCCGGCTTGGATGATTAAAATCTTCCGCGTCCCTTGCGGAAAATCTGCAATCTAGAGCGGGTGCCGCCTGATGCTCTTGCGCTGCCTAATCGGAATCATCCTCCTACTCGTACTGGCGGCGTGCGGTACCGCCGCGCAGTCGGCCTCCACACCAGAACCTGCCAGCGAGGGGCGGCGACTGTTCGGGCTGTGGTGCGGCGGATGTCACGCGGTTACGGCCAACGCCCCCGCTGGTATCGGCCCCGGTCTAGCTGGGATCGCAACGCGGGCCGCCGCAAAACCCGACGGCCTCAGTGCAACGGCGTGGCTGCGCCGCGAAGTGGTAGATCCCAACGCCACCGTCACGCCCGGCTATGCCCCTGGCTTTATGCCTATCACCTACGGGCGCGACTTACGCCTCGATCAGCTTGACGCGCTGGTGGCGTATATGCTCACGCTGAACTAGAGCATGGCGCTTGCTCTGAGTAAGCGCCTATGCTACGATTGGCCCTCGGACGAAGCGCCCACACCGGGAAGGGCAGCGTGGAAGCGAACCAGTATCAAGCGCAGGCGATGCGTACCGCAAATACGGTACTTACTGACCATGATTTGTTGGTAAATGCCAGTCTTGGCTTAGCCGGGGAAGTTGGCGAAGTGTGCGACCTGATCAAAAAACATCTGATGCAGGGCCATGCCTTGGATCACGCCAAATTCACGCAGGAACTTGGCGATGTCCTCTGGTATGTGGCCCTCGCCTGCGACACCTTGGGCCTCCAGATGGGCGAGGTGATGACCGCCAATCTGGCCAAGCTCAGCCGCCGCTACCCCGAAGGCTTCTCCGTTGAGCGGAGTTTGCAGCGGGTGACGGAATGACCCAGCGCATCGCCACGATCAGCCGGACTACCGGCGAGACTGCGATCAGTCTTACGCTCAACCTCGACGGCAGCGGCCAAGCCACAATCAGCACCGGGATTGGCTTCCTTGACCATATGCTGACCCTCTGGGCCAAACATGGTCTCTTCGATCTGGATGTTAGCGCGCAAGGCGATCTGCATATTGACGAGCATCACACAGCGGAGGATACGTGCATCTGTCTGGGGCGAGCGTTAGACCAAGCGCTCGGCGAGCGACGGGGTCTTGTGCGTACAGCCCATAGCTTTGTGCCGATGGACGAGGCGCTGGCGCTGGTGGCGGTTGACCTTGGGGGCCGTCCGTATTGTGTGGTGCAAGCGACCTTTGCGACGCCTCGCGTCGGGCAGCTTGGCACTGACTTGGTGCCCCATCTGCTCGAAAGCCTTGCCTTCCACGGGCGGCTGAACCTCCACGCCCAGGTGTTTTACGGGCATAATGATCACCACAAAGTCGAGGCGCTGTTCAAAGCCCTTGGCCGCGCTCTTGATGCCGCCACGCGCCTCGATCCGCGTCTCGCCGAAGCCATCCCCAGCACCAAGGGCGTGCTCTAAGGGATAATGATGCGTGATCCGCGACCGGGCCACACCCTGATCAATTGCGCATCACGCATAAGCCGAGGCGCACAAAAAGAATGCGATCCGCAGCCGGAGGACGGCGCGGATCGCTAGGTGGGGTCGGACAGGGGTTTCGATTGAGTGGCGGCAGTGCCGCCTGCTCAGAGTGTAGCACGCCAGAGAACCAGATCAGGTGAAGGCCATCACGCTGCGAAGTGCGGAATTACAACGGAAATGGCGCACAAACAACTCGGTTCGCGTTAGCCAAGGGTGCAGGGGCCAGGTTTCAGGGGCTAGGTTTCAGGTTTCAGAGCAAGCGCAACATGGTTCAGAAGCGGCCATTTCAGCTTGACCGTTTACTATGGCAGACGACGCGATGAACGGGAAGCCGGGTGTTGCCTTCGACAAGCTCAGGCAACGTCCGCGCCAGCAGCGTCCCCGCTGGCTGAGCTTGACGAAGCCAGCGAGGACACCGCCAAGTGCGATTGAACCATGCCTAAGGCAAGGTTCAGAAGCGGGCATTTCAGCTTGACAGTTGAAACCTGCAACCACATGCTCCTTGCGACTTTGCGACTTTGCGGCTTTGCGGCTTTGCGTCAGATCGCTGAACTGGCAAGCTGGTTTGAAACATGCCTATGCGCTTGCTCTGAAACCTGAAACCTGCAATCTGCAATCTACAATCTACAATCTGAACCATGCCTAACCCTCAGTCCCTGCGCCTCCAACTCGTCGCCCTCCTGACGCTTTTGGTGCTGTGCGCCATCTTTCTCGCCAACGTCCCGCTCAACACGGGTACGGTTTTTGCCCCCGGTGGGGTTGGCCCGCCGTTGACCGACAACTTCAACTTGGCGGAAACCACTGAGACGGGGCGCAGCTTCCGCTGGACTACCGGCGACAGTACGCTGGTCTTGCCGGCCCAAGGCGCTACCGCCCATCGCCTCAGTCTGGAACTGAGCGCCCCCCGCCCCGCCGGTGCGCCGCCAGTGCCTGTCACCCTCAGCCTCAACGGGCAACATTTGCTTGAGGTGACGCCTGGCCCCTTGGCACGCCACTACACGTTGCTCATCCCCCGCGCCCAAATCCGCCTGGACACTAACACCGTCCGCCTGGAAAGCCCGACCTTTGCCCCAGTCGAGGTCAACCGCGAAGACCGAGTACTTGGCGTCGTCGTCTTTGCGGTCGCTTGGCAATCCCTCAGCCCCACCACGTGGCTCTTGCCCGCCCAAATCGGCACCATCGCCCTCGCGCTGCTGCTCTTAGCGCTGCTGCTCGCCCGCTTCCGGCTGGCCCTGCCCTGGCGTCTGCTGACCCTCGGCCTCTTCACGCTGATCTTGTTGGCGATGCGCCACAGCGACACGCGCTTTCTCTACCGTTGGCACGCCATGCTCGCGACACTGCTGGTGGCGCTGGGCCTTGCTCTGTCCCTGGTTGCCACATGGCACGCCACACGCAGCCCCGCCACCACACCCCCGCCAGCGTTGCCTGACCAAGCCACCCGACGCACGGGTTCGCTTTCCCCCCACATGCTGGCCTTCGGCGGCTATATCCTCGCCACGGTGCTGCTGCTCTGGCCCTTGATGCTGAACTTCAGTACGATGGTGCCCGGCCCGCCCGGTGATAACTGGGAATACCTGTGGAAGCTGCAATGGTACGCCGACGCGCTGGTTAAACAACACGTTTCACCCGTCTTCGCCCCGCAACTCTTCTACCCCGGTGGTGCCGATCTGACGATCTCGGAGTTGGCCCCTGCCCAAACGCTACTCTCCCTGCCGGTAACGCTGCTGGCCGGGCCGGTGGTGAGCTATAACTTCATGCTCTGCGTCTCGTTCGTGCTCTCCGGGTTCTTCACGTACCTGCTGACGCGACGGCTTGGCATAGAGACAGGCGCGGCGTTCGTCGCCGGACTGATCTACGCTTTCTCCGTGCGCCGCTTCTTCCACGTCAACGCCCACTTCGGCATCATCGCCAGCCAATGGCTCCCGCTG
>CAIRDL010000692.1 GCA_903877345.1 uncultured Oscillochloris sp.
ACCAGCGTCCGGTCAGGGTGCGCTCATCAAACAGTTTGTCGCGCTGGTATTCTTCCAGGTAAATCGCTGCCCCGATGCCGAGGGGAAAAGCGATCAGAATGGTCAGCAGCAGTACCCAAAACGTCCCCAGAATGGCGGTGCGGATGCCGGCGATCAGCGGATCGCTCGACATCGGGTTGGTGAGCAAGCCCCAACTCAGCCAACTCTTGAACTGCAAGGTGGCGCGGGGGTTCGTCGCGGCGAGGCTGGCTTCAAGCTGCTGCCGCTGAAAGAGGTACGCCGTCAGCGGGTAAGTCTCAACAATCTGGATCGCCAGCACCTCAGTGTTGATCACCTCGTGCAACTCAACGGCGCTATAGGCGTTCAGCGGGCGCTCGCGGGTCAGGCGGCGCAAAATCCGGGCGCTGACATGCTCCTCGATGATGGTGATCAGTTCGGGGTTGGTGAGGGTTTCGAGGGGCCGTCCGGCGGTCAGCGCCTGTTCGTCAAGGGCGGTCTCGATGGCGATACCACCCACGGCGTCGTTGACGATGTTGAAGAGCAGCAGCACCAAGACAATCAGGCCGATAAGCGTGCTGGCGATCAAGACGCCGTGCCAGATTCGGCCACGGGCTTGGCGGGCGGCAACATTGCGTGTAATCGCCTCGCCCTCGGGCAAGTGGCCGCTGGCGGCCCTGTTCGGTTCCACGCTCATTCGTATACCTCGCGAAAGCGCCCGACGATCCAGCGGCTCAGCAGATTAAGCAAAAAGGTGATGCAGAAGAGCAGCAGCCCGATGGCGAAAAGACTGGTGTAATCCACAGTGCCATAGCTGAGGTCGCCGCCGGAGATGCGGGCGATATGACCAGTCATCGTTTCGGCGGGATCGAAGGGGTTGAGGGTGAAACTGGGGCTGGCCCCGGCGGCTAACGCGACCACCATCGTTTCGCCGATGGCCCGCGACATCGCCACGATCATCGCGGCCAACAGGCCCGAAAGGGCGGCGGGCAGCACCACCTTGGTCGCCGTTTCCCAACGGGTCGCGCCGAGGCCGTAGCTGGCTTGGCGCAGACTGCTTGGCACCGCACTCAGGGCGTCTTCGCCGAGCGTAGCAATGATCGGGATGATCAGCACACCGACAACCAGACCAGCGGCCAGGGTGTTGTAAACCTGTACAACATCAGGGCCAAAAAGCCCTCGCAGCGCGGGCGTGACGAAGGTGAGGGCGAAGTAGCCGTAGACCACGGTAGGAATCCCGGCGAGCAACTCGATAATTGGCTTGAGAATGCCGCGCATGCGGGCGCTGGCATATTCACTCATATAAATAGCAGTGGCAACCCCGAGCGGCACCGCGACCAGCAAGCCGATGACCGTCACCATCAGGGTTGCGTTCACCAAAGGCAGCACGCCGAAGCGCTGGATCTGCGGCTGCCAGACCGTCCCGGTGAAAAACTCGCTCACATGTACCGCTGGGTCGGCAAAGAAGAGCAGCGCCTGACTGATCAGCACCCAGACGATGCCGAGGGTGGTAAAAATCGAGATGAAACCGCAGGCGAAAAGAACTATTTGGATTAGTGACTCGCCGATGCGCGGGCGCTTGGTCAGATCCACGGGCTGGTGACGGCTACCTTCCGTCCCGCTTTGCCCCTCAGCGCCGTTGCGAGCCTGGTCTGTCATGCTGGCACCCTCATATCACTGCGACGGCTGAACCGACTGCCGCCGGGTGGTCAGCACCTATAACGCATAATACCAGAACTGCGGGACGGCTAAACATAGGAGTCTGGCAACGAAGGCTTCGGGTATCCATGCGGGCTTCGACAAGCTCAGCCAGCGTCGGTTGGCTGAGCTTACGAAGGCTTCGGGTATCCATGCGGGCTGCGACAAGCTCAGCCAGCGTCGGTTGGCTGAGCTTAACGAAGGCTTCGGGTATCCATGCGGGCTGCGACAAGCTCAGCCAGCGTCGGTTGGCTGAGCTTAACGAAGGCTTCGGGT
>CAIRDL010000693.1 GCA_903877345.1 uncultured Oscillochloris sp.
CGCTATGATCTGAAGGATACGCAGACGACCCTGGAGTTGAGTAAGACCGAGTTGATCATCACGACTGATACCGAGATGACGCTGCGGGCGGTGCGTGACATCCTTGAGACCAAAGCCCTGCGGCGCCAACTGTCGCTCAAGATTTTTGCCTACGGGAAACCAGAAGATGTGAGCGGCGGGCGCGTGCAACAGACCGTTACGCTCCACAAAGGCATTAACAGCGACCAGGCGAAGAAACTGGCGAAGCTCATCCGCGACCAGTTCCCGAAACTCCAGCCCCGCATCCAGGGCGAAACGCTGCGGGTCGTCTCGAAGAGCCGCGATGAACTCCAGGCCGTGATTAAATGGCTTAGAGAAAAAGAGGGCGAATTCGAGATGCCTCTCCAGTGTATCAACTACCGCTAGAAGCTGCACCCTGCGCATGAAATACCATCTGGTCACGCTGGGTTGCCCGAAGAATGCGGTTGATAGCGAAGGCATGGACGGCATCCTGGCTGATGCGGGGCATACGCCCGTCGCTACTGCCGCCGAAGCTGAATTGATCATCGTCAACACCTGTAGCTTTATCGCCGCCGCCCGCGCTGAATCCCTCGCGGTGCTACACGCTCTTGGCGAGGTGAAGCACGCAGAGCAGCAGATCATTGCGGCGGGCTGCATGGCTGCCTCTCACGGCCCTGAGCTTGCCGCCATTCCCGGCGTCAACCACCTCCTCAGTACCCAACAGTGGATGCAGATCGGTACGTTGGTTGGTGAACGCACCACCAGTAGTGGTACGCAGGTACCCGTACTTAGCTTGAAACCTGCACCAAAGGGCTACGCTGATTGGCGCACCGCCCAAATCCGGCGCACCGCCCAGACGCCTTCGGCCTATCTCAAAATTGGTGATGGGTGTAATCTGCATTGCGCTTTCTGCACCATTCCTAGTTTCAAAGGCACCCTGGCCTCCAAACCCATTGGCGCAGTGTTGACTGAAGCTCAAGAACTTGTGGCTTTGGGCGTGCGCGAAATCGTCCTCGTCGCGCAGCATCTCACGGACTATGGGCGCGATCTGGGGCTTGAAGACGGTCTTGCCACGCTGCTTGACGCGCTCTGTGCGGTGCTGCCGACTCACGTTTGGGTGCGCCTAATGTATGCCTATCCCCACGGCATCACTGAACGCCTGATTGAAGTGATGGCAACGCACCCCCAAATTTGCCACTACCTCGACATGCCGCTCCAACACGCCCACCCCGCGACCCTGCGCCGCATGCATCGCCCCACCGACACCGCCCGCACCCTGAGCCTGATTGGCACCCTCCGCGCTGCAATGCCCGATCTTGCCCTGCGCTCCACTTTTATCGTCGGGTTTCCTGGCGAAACGACCGAGGAGTATCGCGCCCTGCTCGCTTTTCTTGAAGAAGCACAGCTGGATCGCGTCGGCGCGTTCCGTTTTTCGCCTGAGCCGGGGACACACGCGGCAAGCTTGCCCGACCAAGTGCGCCCCCAGGTACTTGAGAAGCGCTGGCACGAACTGATGCAACTTCAGCGCCGCATCTCGAACACGCGCACGGGACACTGGCTTGGGCGCACCATCCCGGTGCTTATTGAGGGCCACGGCACCGCCGATGGTCGTCCTGTCGCTGTGGGGCGCTCGTTCCGCGACGCCCCCGAGATTGACGGGCAAG
>CAIRDL010000694.1 GCA_903877345.1 uncultured Oscillochloris sp.
CTCGATCTCGCCTGCCGCCGCAGCTTTCCAACCCCTGAAGTTGCTTGCTATCGCCTCCTTGGACTCGCCCAACTTTTCCCCCATAGCCCGCGTTTCGCCCGCTATAACCTCACCTATCTCGACCCGGATCAAGAAACTGAAGTGGATGCGGTGGTGGGGGCTTGTATGTTGGTGCGAGCGGCGATCATTGCTGAGGTTGGGCTGTTGGACGAGCAGTTTTTTATGTATGGTGAGGACCTCGATTGGTGCTATCGGATTAAGCAGTATGGGTGGCGGATTGCTTACGCCCCGCATGTGGTCGTGCATCACTACAAGCGGGCGGCAAGCACCCGCCATGCCATCCCATCGCTCCGCGCCTTCTATGCGGCGATGCGGATTTTCCATCGGAAGCACTACGCCGCGACGACCTTCCCGCCGCTCAACACACTGATCGAGGTCGGCATCACTGTGAAGGAATGGCTGGCACTTGGCCGCAATCTCCTCCGCCCCCCAACCGCCCGCCGCGTTGGCTAGTTCGCGCCAACGCTTGCGCCCTCGCGCATGGCGAGCGCTCTTACGCCTGAGTCTGATCGGCGGTGATCTGCTCGCGCTTAACGGGGCGCTGATCGGCGTCTATCAAATCTTCCGCGAGGCGATTGAAACGAGCGGGGCGATCATCCCCTCCGGCCCCGTTGCCGTCTTACGCTTCCTGCTGCTCTTCAATGTGACGGCCCTGGGTGTCTTTGCCGCTAACGGACTCTACGAGATGCGCCGGGGTGCCTCACGGGTGGATGAGGCGTTTAAGGTTTTTACCTCGGTTGCGCTGACGGCGGTCGGCGGCATTGTGATTAACACCCTCCTGCCCCAGATTGGCTCCGAGGATTTGCCCGTCACGCGTGATCTGTTGGTCTGGAGTGGTGCGGCGGCGCTAGGAGGTTGCTTGTTGGTGCGTGGCTTGCATCGGGCCACGCTGATTCGGCTGCGCGCACACGGGATTGACACGCGCCGTTTGCTGATTGTGGGCGCTCGCGAGCCTGGTCTGCTGGTCTGGAACACGATTCGTCGCCGCCCCGCGTTGGGGTATCGCGTCCAAGGGTTTCTCAGCGACTCGGTGCCGGTTGGCAGCAACGTCGCGGGCCTGCCGGTGCTTGGGCGTACCGAACAGCTTGGGCGCGTCATTCGCGCCACCCAGGCCGATGAGGTGATTATCGCCCTTTCGGGGCGTTCGACCCAGGCGCTGATTGACGTGATTACGCTGGCTGAGGACGAATCGGTCTTGATTAAGGTCTATCCCGACACCTTCCAGTTGATTACCAACAACGAACTCTCGATTGGCGACCTGAGCGACCTGCCTTTGGTGCCGGTCAAGAATGCGGCGCTCGACAATCCCTGGAACCGCTCACTCAAACGGGCGCTTGATGTGTTCGTCGCCACGCTCGTGTTGCTCTTCGGCGCACCAGTCTTCATGCTCTTTGCCCTTGCGATCCGGCTCGAATCGCGGGGGCCGGTCTTTTTTTTGCAAGAGCGGGTCGGCATGGACACGGAGCCGTTCTGGATGCTTAAATTTCGCACCATGCGCGTTGATGCGGAGCAACTGGGTACCTGGACGACGCCGAATGATCCCCGTGTGACCCGCGTTGGGCGACTGTTGCGCCGCACCAGCCTGGATGAACTGCCGCAACTGATCAATGTGCTGCTCGGCGATATGAGCATTGTCGGCCCACGCCCCGAACAGCCCCACTGGGTTGAACAATTTGTCCAGCAAATCCCCCGTTACATGCGGCGCCACAAAGAAAAGGCCGGCCTGACGGGCTGGGCGCAAGTCAATGGGCTACGCGGCGACACCAGCATCGAAGAACGCACGCGCTACGACCTCTACTATATCGAGAACTGGTCGTTGCTCTTCGATCTAAAGATCATTCTGCGGACAATCGCTAATTTCCTGACTGGGAAGCAGGAAAACGCCTATTGACAGCGGGTAATGATAGAAGTATAATGTGCGCCGGTCGAGCCAATCGGCTGACGTTATTCGAGCCCCCCGTTACGTTTTGGTGACGGGTTTCGCGTCCCGGGAAGGCACCCGGCACAGCGCAACACGCAACACCGAACACGAAACGGATGTCGCCGTCGCGACGAACCGCAGCTACCAATGGTGGTAGCAAGCTGGTACGCGCATGACGGTGCCGGGCGGGCTAGTGTGAGGCCATATGGACGTTTCTCATAATCTGTGCGCGCTGCGC
>CAIRDL010000695.1 GCA_903877345.1 uncultured Oscillochloris sp.
CCGCGTGCTTGACCCCTTCTCCGGTGGCGGTGCTATTCCCCTGGAGGCGTTGCGCCTCGGCTGTGAGACCTATGCTTTTGACCTGAACCCCGTCGCGCATATCATCCAGCTTGCCACGCTGGTGTACCCGCAGCAGTACGCGCATCGTCCTGGCACGCACGGCGAGAAACCGGGCGCAACCTTGATTGCCGATGTGCAGCGCTGGAGTACGTGGGTGCTTGACCAGGCGCGTGAAGAGCTTGGCGATCTTTATCCGAAGGATGATCACGATCAGAACGCCGTGGCCTATTTGTGGGCGCGCACGATTATTTGCCCGCGCCTTGATTGTGCGGTGGCCGTGCCGCTGATTCGGCAGACGTGGCTGGCGAAGAAGCCCGGTCGTATGTCGGCCTATAAAATTGAGGCGGACGGGCCGGGAAGTGCCATCCGCTACACGGTGGTTGGCCCGGTGCAGCGCATGAGCGACTTTGACTTTGACCCCGGCGTTGGCTCGACCCGTGGCGGTACGGCGGTTTGTCCTTGTTGCGGCACGCCCCTGGGCGAGAAGTACATCAAGGAGGAAGCGGTCAACGGGCGTATGGGCGATCAGATGGTCGCCGTGGTCTGGGAAAGCAGGAACGGCAAGCTCTACCGTTCGGTGCGCCCAGAAGATCGCGCCGCGTTTGAGCAGGCCAGGCAGCGTTTGCAGCACCTTGAGGCAAGCTACGACCCGCTGAGCGGCGAACTTACGCCGGTGCCGGATGAGCCGATTGCTCAGCGCCGTATCACGGGCGGTTCATGTGTCGTCTATGGCCTCGATACGTTTGGGAAGCTGTTTAACCCGCGACAAGCACTCGCTTTGGTAACTTTTGCGAGGTTAGTAGGTCATGCTGTACCCAAAATTACCGAGGAGACAGGTGACAGCGAGTATGCAAAAGCAGTTTCAACATTTTTAGCACTCATTCACGATAGACTAGCTAATCGTTGTGCTGTTCTTTGTGCTTGGTCTAATGGTGCAAAATATGAGCTAGTGAACCATGTGTTTTCACGACAAGCGCTCCCTATGGTTTGGGACTACGCCGAGGTCAACCCCTTCAACGCCTCTTCTGGTGGATGGGAAGGTGCGGAGGATTGGGTGACGCGCTACATTGACCACGGGGCAACTATTGCGACAAGTGCAACCGAGGTACGGCGTGGCTCTGCAACCAACCTCCCTTTTGAGGACAGATTCTTTGATGCCATTATCACTGACCCGCCATACCTGGATAATATTTCATATGCGACGGTTTCCGATTTCTTCTACGTATGGCTCAAGCGTTCAATAGGGCATCTTTACCCAACAATTCTCGGCGCTCCTGCTACACCAAAAGAGCAAGAAATTATTCAGGGCGGTGCGCTTGTTCGCCCGACGGAATGGTTCGAGCAGGAGCTAGAGAAGGCATTTTCAGAGATCCACCGTGTGCTTCGTGATGATGGGATTTGTGTCGTTGTCTACGCGCATAAAGCAATCTCGGCGTGGGAATCGTTGGTAGCTTCTCTTTTACGAGCAGGCTTGACGGTAGATGGCTCTTGGCCTTTCAGTACCGAAATGGCAAATCGAATGGTTGGTCAGGGAACTGCCGCCCTCGCCTCCTCAATCTTCCTGGTCTGCCGAAAGCGCAAGGTTGACGCGGGTATCGGCATCGCGGGCGACGTGCGGGTGGCGATTGAGGCGAATGTGCGCGAGCGGCTTGATCAGTTCTGGGCAGCGGGCCTACGTGGCGCAGACTTCTTCATCTCCGCGATTGGCCCGGCCACGGCGGCCTTCTCGCGCTACGATACCGTGCGCGACCTACGCGGCACCGCGATCACCGTCAGCACGCTACTCGAATGGGTGCAGCAGACGGTTGCGGACTACGCTTTGAGTCGGGTGTTTGCCGCCGCAACGCAAGAACCAGACGAAGGCAGCGCGGGTCTGGGCGCGGTGGATGATGCAACGCGCTTCTACGTGCTCTGGCGCTGGACGTATGATCACATTGCGAGCGTGGTTGGGGCGACTGGCGAGAACGACCCCGTTGGTTCGCAGAAGAGCGGGCCGTTGCCGCCGTCTCCCGCTGAGGGTGACGACGAGGAGAGCGACGAGGCGACGAGCAGTGGGGGCAAAGCTGACAAGCAGAAGAAAATCCCCTTTGGCGACGCCCACCTGATGGCAACCGCCCTTGGCTCGGACATTACCGCCCTGATCAACCGCTTTCAGATCCTCGAAGGCAAAAGCGACGTCTTGCTGCTCAGCGCCAGCGAGCGGAACGAGCGCATCGCCGACTTTGGCGAACAGCGCGCCGACGGCTCGCGGCCACCGCTGATTGATGTCCTGCACCGTTGCGAACTGCTCTGGGCCGCCAACCAGCGCGACGAACTCGCCGACTACCTGAGCGAGTTCGCGCCCGACGAGCGCGAGGCGTTGCGACGGGTGGCCCAGGCGCTGATTGACGTGCTGCCACGCGGGGACTTGGAGAAACAGCGGCTAGAGGGCTTCCTTTACAGCGGCGTGGCCCAACAGAGCGGCGAAGCGTCCCGTCCAGGGGCGACGGTTCAGCAGGGCATGGGCGACGAGTTTGGCACCACTGGCAAGGTGCTGCGGGATAAGCGCAAGGGGTATGGGAAGCGGTAACCCACCGTAAGACCTGACATGGTTCTGAATGGCAAGCGAGGAACACGATGACCACCCTGCATATAGACTATCCTGAAGACCTTCTGGAGCAGACTGAGCAAACCAGAGAAGATCTTGAGCGGCTGGCCCACGAAGCGTTGCTCATCCGCCTCTACGATCTCGGCAAACTCTCATCAGGCAAGGCCGCGCACCTGCTTGGGATGCCACGCCGGGAGTTTCTGGATCTCTTGGGGACGTATGGTGTGTCCAGCTTTGATGCGGCACAGGATGTAGAGACGGAGGCCCAGCTTGCCCTCGCAGCCAGTCGTGTCCAACACCAGCCCACTGATTAACCTCGTCGGGGTAGGACAACTCGATCTGCTCCGTCAACTCTACACCGAGGTCTGGGTTCCTGACCTTGTGATCAGTGAATATCAGGCGAAGTTAGCCGTTGGTGATCCCGATCTGGGCGCGGTGTCGTGGCTTGCCATTAAGCCAGTCAGTCCTGATCCGGTATTGCAAGCCTATCGAGCGTTAGGGGACGGTGAAGCGGCTGCGATTACTTTGGCCCAATCGCAGCAGGCGCGGCTGCTCCTCCTCGACGACAAGTATGCTCGGCAGATAGCCCGTCGGCTTGGCCTAACCGTTGTAGGGACACTCGGCGTGCTGTTGGCCGCGAAGCAATCCGGCTACGTCACGGCGATCAAGCCGCTGTTGGAGATGATGACTGCTCAGGGTCGCCGTATTAGCCCCTCGCTCCAAATGGATCTCCTACGGCTTGCAGGCGAAATAGATCTATGAACCCTATACCAGCCTCTCCACTCCCCAGTTGGTGGCAGATCATGCCACCGCACCGCGATATTCGGCACAACAAGCGCCTGGACGAGTCGATCTTCGCCGCCGATCTGGGGCGGGTGGTCGCGGGTCACGCACCTGACGACTACCAAGATCCGCTGCGTTTCTTCGCCAGCACCTACCTCACCGCTGGGCTGACCGCCCTGATTGGCGATGTGGTCAAGGAATTGGCGGGCAAAGGCAGCGGGAACCGCATCATCCAGATTGAAACCCCGTTTGGTGGCGGGAAGACCCACACCCTGTTGGCGCTCTACCACTGCATCAAACATCGCGCCGATGTGCCCAAGAACGCCGAGATGAAGTGGCTGCTGTCCCAGATCGGCATCACAACCATCCCGGATGCGGGGGTTGCCACCATTGTCGGCACCGATCTCTCGGCGGTGGAACCATTCGTCCAGCCTGATGGCACGCGCATCCAGACGCTCTGGGGCGACATTGCTTATCAGCTTGGGAAACATCACGGGCGCGAGCGGGAGTACTACGAGATCGTCCGTGCCGCCGATGCGATCCGCGTCGCGCCCGGTGCCGACGCCCTACGCCGCCTCCTCGCCCACGGCCCGGCGCTCATCCTGATGGATGAGTTGGTCAACTATGTTGTCTCTGCGGCAGCCGTGCCGGTGGGCGAGACCACGCTCAAAGACCAGACCATTGCCTTTCTCCAGCAACTCACCCAGGCCGTCGCGCAGACACCCCAAACCGTCCTGCTGCTGACCATTCCCGGCAGTCAGACCGAGTTGTACGGCCAAGCAGCCAAAGACCTCCAACAGCAACTCTTTAGCGCCGCCGGTCAGGTGAGCGAGGTGGTAGGTCGCATCCAGACCGTTCGCACGCCGGTGCAAGGCGATGACATCTACGAGGTGCTGCGGCGACGGCTCTTTGAGCAGCCAACTGGGGAAGCCGCACGGCAAGAACGGGATCGGCAAGCGCGCCACGTGGCCCAGACCTACGTTGCGCTGTACCGCGCCATCCCCAACGATGTGCCGCAAGAGGTGCAGGAGGAGCGCTACATCGAGCGGATGGTCAAAGCCTATCCCTTCCACCCCGAGGTCGTGCGTATTCTTTATGAGCGCTGGGGCACCCTGCCCGACTTTCAGCGCACCCGTGGCGCACTGCGGATTCTGGGTCTGGTGCTGGCCGACCTCTATGCCAACAACCGCATGGAGTCGCTGATTCTCCCCGCGCACATGAGTCTGGCCCCCGGCGATCTCCGCAACGAACTGGTGCGCGTCCTTGACAACCCGAGCTTCAACAACGTGATCGACTCCGACATCGCGGGTGTTGCCTCGAAAGCGGCGCAGATTGATGGCGGGATGGGGCGTGAACACGCCCGCTTCACACCGGCGGAGCGCGCCGCGACGACGATCTTCCTCTGGTCATTCAGCGGCGCGGCCAGCGAGACAAAGGGGGCCACCGAGGCCCAGGTGCGCGTCGGCGTCCTCAGCCCTGCCATGCAACCGGCCATCATCGGCAACGCGCTCAACGAATTGCGCCGCAAGCTCTGGTATCTGCACGAAGATGTGAGTAGCTACCGCTTCGACACCCGCGCCAACCTGAACCGCGTGATTGTCCAGAAAGAAGAGGGGGTCACCGCCCAGATCGCACGCACGATGGTGGAAGACACGCTGCGGGATCTGATCACCGCCCAGAGCAGCCGGAGCCGTACCAGTGGGCCGATGTTCAGCGGTGGGACAAACGTTGCCGTGCGTCCCTACATTTTTCCCAAGACCAGCCAGGATGTCGCCGACCTCCCAAGCTTGGGCGTCGTGCTGCTGCGCCCACCCATGCACGCCGCAGCGGGCGACGCCCTTGATGCGTTACCGCCGTTGGTCGGCGAGATTCTCCAGCGCTACGGCGAGCGTCCGCGTGAGCATCGCAATGGCCTGGTTGTGCTCGTCCCCGACACCAGCCTCGTCGCTGAAGCGGAAAAAGCGGCGCGGCGGCTGCTTGCGCTCCGCGCCGCAAAGGCGGACACCCAGCTCTCGCTGCCGCATACGCAGCGAACCGAGCTTGAGGAATTGCTCAAGAACGCGGAGCAGATCTTCCCCCAGGAAGTCGCACGCATCTATCGTTCGGTGGTTGTCCCCGCCGATGCGCGCAAAGGCGGCATGGAGCGGATTGACATGGGGCAGCGCGGCTTTGCTGCTGGTGGCAGCCTGTGGGACGATGCGTTCCAGGTGCTGACCGCCAAAGACCGTTACCTCGACCGGCTTGACCCTTCCCTGATCGCGAGTGACCACTTCGGCATCTGGCCCAAGGGGCTGCATGCCATGCCCACGCAGAAGCTCTGGGACGCCTTCGTGCAATTCCCGCACCTCCCGCTGCTTGCGAGTAAGGATGTGCTTGTCAGTATGATCACCCGAGGGTGTGACAGCGGCGTGCTCGGCTACGCCCTTGGCGACAGCCAGGGACCGCCGTTTGCGAGCACGCAGGGGCGTTTCGGCACGCACAACCCCCAGCTTGTGGTCGAGATCGCCCCGACCACCTGGGTTCTGAGCGCCGCCTACGCACGGGACAACCTGATCCCGCGCAACGACCCGGTGCGCGACATCCCCGCCGAGCGCCTGACCGACCCGAACATCTGGCCGACCGGCAGTGCGCGGCGGCGCCTGGCCGATATCTGGGCGGCGCTGGTGAACGATTATGCGCCGCGCCCGCTTGATGGCACGCACGTCTTGGGGGCCGCGATCCACAGCGGTGTCAACCAGGGTCTTTTCCGGGTCACCCTGGATGGTAGCGAGCCAAGTACTGACTCCAGCATCCTGATTCAGGCCCGCATTGATCGGCTCAGCGGGATAGAATTGGTGCGACCGGCGGGCGGGAAGGTGGACAAAACGCGGCTGTTGACCATTGATGTC
>CAIRDL010000696.1 GCA_903877345.1 uncultured Oscillochloris sp.
CCCTGTATCCGTGAAGTTGGTCACGCTCGCCCCGACCGTGCCGATTGACGCATACGTGCCGCCCGCATTGGTCTTGCGCTCGATGCGGAAACCCGTTTCAGTGCTGGCGTTGTCGACCCAGGTGAGCAGCGCGTTTGTCGCGCTGTTCTGTGTGACCGCGAGCGCCGTTGGGTTGCCCGCCGCGGCGGTGGCGCTGGCGACCGCGGTGAGCGTGACGAGCGAGCCCACGCTGGGGTTTTCGTAGGTGCCGCCCGGCGACGTTTCGAGCTTCAGCGTACGCACGAGGTAAGTATAACTCTGGCTCGCAATGACCGTGGCGTCCGTATAGGTCGTTGCGGCCTGCGGCGAGGCGCTCAGACGTGTGAACGGCCCAACGGCCGTATCCGCGCGGTAGACGAGATAGCCAAGCAGATTGGTCTCGGCCGAGGGGGTCCAGGCGAGGGCGACTTGGGTGTTGGCGCTGGAGGCCGAAAGGTTGCGCGGCGGCTCGACCGCATGCAGGCGCAGCGCAGGATCGCCCATGAGCCCGCAGTGAACGCCGGCGTAGATGTTCGGCGTATAGCCCCCGCCGCCCGTCTGTGCGCTATTGTGCGAGACCATCATACAGTAGCCAGCCGTCTCGCCCATGCCCATTTGGTGAGTGACGCGGTTGGGGCGGCCGCCCCAAAAGCAGGTCAGGCCCAGCGAATCGCCCGTTGCATTGCCTGCCAACGGCGCGCGCATGAAGTTGTTGGCGACATCCCAGTCGCCGAAGTAGCTGCCGAAGAGGCTTGTGAAAACCACGCGACTCGTTTTCAGCCCAAAATCAGCGGAGTTTCCGACGCCCCCCGCAGTGTCCCAGCTGCCGCCGCCATCGCCGTAACCCACGAGGTAGCTCTTGCCGCCAGCGTAGCTTGGGGAGAACCATTGGTCGGTCGGAGGCTCGTCAAACGACCTTCCCACGCCGGTGAAAATCCAGCTCCAGCCTGCGATGGCGAAGTTCTCGCCGCCGAAGTACCCGAAGCCGTTGCGGAGCATGCTGCGGCGCGGGATATTGGCATAGGCGCCCTGCTTGAATTTGAAATCGTGAGCTTTGCGCAGGTAGCGGCGCAGGAGCGACGTTTCGGATACGGAGGAGGCTGGAGCCCGTGTCATGCTGTGCAAGTCCACGCGCCCGACCATCAGCTCCACCGGGCTCGGAAGATTGCTCTGGTCGAACTTGCCGTCACCGGGAATGTTACGGTTGCGCACGTCGCCGGCCGTTATATTGCTGACGGAAGTATCCGTCCATGTGCCGTTCATGTCCCCGTAATACCCGTCCGCGGGCCAGGCGCCGACATGGTTGCCGTGGCCGTCCGGCGCAATGGAGCCGGAGTAGGGCACCGGCACGTGGCCGAGAATGTAGACCATCTTCAGGTTGGTCGGGTCCGCGTCGTAAGCCGCTTTGATGAGAGCCTTGGTATTGATGGCGGTATCCGTGCGCAAGGCGGTGATGGTCTGGACGGTCCACCCGTCGCCCGTGAGGTCGGCTTGCAGCTGAGCGATCTCAGGCGCAAGTGGCGTAACCATTGTGCTGTCGATCACCAGCAGCAGCTTGCCGCGGGACTCCGCCATGGGCACGTTCACGCCAGCGCTAAGATAGCCCATCGCGGTGGTCGGATAGATGCTCGTATACGTGCGCTCCATCCAG
>CAIRDL010000697.1 GCA_903877345.1 uncultured Oscillochloris sp.
CCCGTCGTCGCCTTCCTCAACGGGCTGGTCGCTCGCGGCCACGGCATGATCTACCGTGAGAGCGGGGCTGGCGGCGCGGCCCGCGTGCGCGCTTTTTTCGCCGCCGACTTGCCTCGCGCCTTCCGCGCAACGTGGCCCGCCACGCTCGCCGCCGCCCTGATGTTCTTTTTGCCCGCCGTCGCTGGCTTCCTGGTGACGTTCCAAGATCCCACGCTGGCCGGGGCGCTGCTGCCCGGTAGCGAACAGGTGGTCGCCGAGGTGCAGGCCGGTCACGAGTGGTGGCTGCGGATTAACACGGAAGGTCGCGCCCAAGCTTCAGCCGAGATCATGACCAATAATATTGGCGTCGCCTTCCGGGCCTTTGCTGGCGGAGTCGTGTTTGGCATCTACACGCTCTACGTCCTGGTCACGAATGGCCTCTTTCTGGGCATCGTGGCTGGGGCAGCCCAACGGTTTGCGTTCGCCGATAATCTGTGGGGTTTCATTGCGGCCCACGGTGTGGTTGAACTGAGTGTGATCTTTATCGCTGGCGGGGCCGGACTCCAGCTTGGGTGGGCCATCCTCCGCCCCGAATTGCTCACGCGCCGTGCCGCCCTGGTGGTGGCCGCCCGCCGGGCGCTCTTGCTCATCCTTGGCTGCATTCCGCTGCTCGTCATCGCGGGCCTCATCGAAGCTTTCATTTCCCCCGCGCCGTTGCCCCTTGCGGTTAAACTTGGGGTCGCGCTTGCCTCTGGGGTGGCGCTTTATACTTACCTAGTTGGGGTGGGACGCTAGGTTGCAGATTGTAGATTGTAGATTGTAGATTTGCCGCAACAGGACACGGTGCATTTGTTCAAATGGGAAACCGGCTGGCCTTGCCCTTGTGAGAATGGCACACAGGTGCTATAATCCCCCGTATGCGCGTCCTCCAAATTGCTTGGGAGTATCCTCCCCACATTGTCGGGGGCCTTGGTCGCCACGTCGCTGAACTGCTCCCTTCCCTCGCCGGTCAAGGGGTGGAAGTAGCAGTCGTCGCCCCGCGTCTCCGCGACGGCCCACACGCCGAGTTTTGCGACGGGGTCAGTGTGCGGCGGGTTGATGTCCCCGCTGCTCCTTGGGCCGACTACCCAAGCTTTGTCGCCCAAACCTCGCAGGCGCTACAAACTGCTGCCATCGAACTCCAGGCGCAAGAGGGTCGCTTTGACCTCATCCACGCCCACGATTGGCTCGCGACTGAGACTGCCGTGGCGCTCAAGCATCGCTGGCGCATCCCCCTTATCGCCACCATTCACGCCACCGAACGGGGCCGTGGGCGCGGCGGGTTGCACAACCAGGCCGCCCAACGCATCAACGAGCTCGAATGGCGGCTCACCTACGAGGCGTGGCACGTCATTGTCTGCTCGCACTTCATGGCCCATCAACTCAGCGAGTACTTTCAGACGCCGCCCGACAAGATCGCGGTCGTGCCGAACGGGGTGCATATCAGCGGTACGCCCTTCGATGACGCCGACCACTGGCTCAATTTTCGGCGGCGCTATGTCGCTGACGATGAGCGCATGGCCTTCCACGTCGGGCGCATCGTCTACGAAAAAGGGCTCCACGTCCTGTTGGACGCCTGGCCGACCGTCACAAGTAAAGTGAAGGCACGGCTCGTAATCGCGGGGATGGGTGAAAGCCTCGACGCGCTCAAGGCACAGGCGGCAGGGCTTGGCATCCTCGACTCGGTGTGCTTTGCAGGCTTTATCGCCAATGAAGACCGCGACCGGCTCTACCATGCCGCCGATTTGGCGATCTTCCCTTCACTCTACGAGCCTTTTGGCATCGTTGCCCTAGAAGCCCTGGCGAACGCTTGCCCCTTGGTGGTCAGCGATGCTGGTGGGTTGGCGGAAGTGGTGCAACACGGCATCACCGGTTTGGTGGCACCCGCCGACAACCCTGGTGCGCTGGCCGATGCGGTTACGGCGGCGCTCAATCGCCCCGACATGGCCCGCGCCCGCGCCGCCGCCGCCCTGCGCGAGATCCGCGATTACTATACGTGGCCGCGTATCGCTTATGCCACGATTGCGGTCTATGCCCAGGTTTTCGCCCAGTGGCAGAAAGCTGATTGGGGCAAGGAGTTTGTGGGGTCATAAGTTACGTTGCTGGAAATGCCAATCTAAGGCATGTTTCAAACGCACTTGACAGTCTAGCAAGCTCACGCAAAGCCGCAAAGCCGCAAAGCCGCAAAGCCACA
>CAIRDL010000698.1 GCA_903877345.1 uncultured Oscillochloris sp.
CGGACGGCCCCTTGGCGTGCCGATAGACGAGAGTCGCATCATCACCGTGGGCAATCAGCGCTTCGCCGTGCAAGTCTTCGCCCTTGACACCCTCTACACGCCCCTTGCCTCAGTGGAAGCCGAGACGAACTGGAGTGATGTGCGCCGCCTGAGCGCGTTGCTCCGCAGTGTGCCAGTGTCTACGCCTACGCCAAGCCCAACCAGGGGCCGTTAGACGGATCACGGATCACGGATCACGGCAGAATAACTGGAAACTCCCGCGTCCCCAATCTACAATCTACAATCCAAAATCCACCCAGAGGAACTATGCCCGACGAGATCATCACCCGCTTCGAGACGGCAGGCGGAACCCGAATTTACCGTCTGCCTTTACAAGTCTTTCCCAACCTACGCGCCTACGCCCACGTGGTCATCGCCGGTGACTATGTGGCCCTGATTGACGTGGGCAGCGGCCAAGGTCAGAGCGACGTCCATCTGCGCGACGGCTTCGCCCGCCTTGCCAGCGAATGGGGCGAACATATCCGTTGGGCCGACCTCGACCGCATCGTGATTACCCACGCCCACATTGACCACCACGGCGGTCTCAACATGGTGCGAACCCTTACCGACGCGCCTATCGCTATTCACGAGCTTGACCGGCGCGTGATTGTGCATCACGAGGAGCGTCTGGCCCTGACGCGCTTCCGCATGGGCGTCTTCCTGCGCCGCGCCGGCGTGGACGAAGCGCGGTGCGCGAAGCTTTTAGGCATGTATAGCTGGAGCAAAGACGTTTTCCGCTCCGTCGCTGTGGAAGATGTGCTGCGCGACGGCGATTTGCTCGACGGGCGCTTCCGCATCATCCACGTCCCCGGACATTGTCCAGGGCAGATCTGTCTCCAGCTTGACGATGTGCTTTTCACCGCCGATCATGTGTTGCCCACCGTCGCCATTTTCCTGTCGCCCGAAAGCCTTAACGCAGCGACGGGCGTTGACCACTTCCTCTTGTCGCTACGCAAAGTGAAAGGGCTGCCGGGCGTGCGGCTCGCGCTGGGCGGACACTCCAAACCCGTTCACGACTTGGACGAAGCCGTGACGAAGATCGAGTCGATCCAAGCGGGGCGCATCGCCCGCGTCTATGATGCCTGCGCCGAGCCGCACAGTGTCGCCGAGCTAACGACAGTGCTGTACCCCGCCGTCGGAGCCTACGACGAACTCCTGGCGCTTCAAAAGGTCGGGGCTTACATTGAATATCTCGACCAGCGCGGGTTACTCGCCATCGCCAATCTCGACGAAGTTGCCGAAAACGAGGCGGGTGTGCCGCGCTACCGTGCGGCGTAGCGGCTCAACTTGGCGCAACGAACGGCAGCAACTTACCGCTCGCGTCCAATGTCCAGCGTGAGCCGTCGGTGGCTTTAATCCCCGTGGTGGTGCGCCAACGTTCGGGCAGCGGGCGTGGCATGGCGAGCATCCCGCCGCCGGGGATGTCCAACAGCGTAAACTCAAGGCGTCCGCTCGCCACCCCGCTAATGGTTACGCGCACCTTCCAACAGCCATTCCACTCACGATAAAAGTCATAGCTCAACTCAACTGGCCCGATCAGTTCATGCAGCACCGCGCTGATGAGCTGACGGGCCACGGGTGCGCGGCGGCGCAGGTCGGTCAAAGGTGTGGGGGTCTGATCACGCATAGAGCAATCCTATTCATGTCGTGAAGGCTGCATACCCCTTTGGCTGACGACTGAAGTCGCGCCTGCGGAGCCTGCGGCTGGGCGTCGGCCTCCGCCGACGCCGGAGCCGTCCGCGTCGGCGGACGGTCGGCCAACGACCTCGTGCTGCGACTTCAGTCGCGAGTGACGTTGCACCTTCACAACCCCGATAGGATTGCTATAGTGTCGCGGATATTGAGCAACGTATTCAGCGCTTTCAGCGTAAGCCACATGCCGAAGAAAGCATGCCGGACAACAATGATGCGTGATCCGTGATCGGCCAAGGGGTGGCCCGGTCACGGATCACGCATCACGCATCACACTTCTTCAGCGAATGCTCATCGGCATAATGATATGCACGTAGCTATCCTGGCCGACGGGTTTGAAGACGCCGGGATTCTGGGGTGACTGCGTTTCGATAGCGATTTGCGCGCTCTTGACCACGCCGAGCAG
>CAIRDL010000699.1 GCA_903877345.1 uncultured Oscillochloris sp.
CGTGCCTGCTTGGCCTTGTTGGTAGAGGGCCAGACTGTGGAGCAGAAGCAGGTTTTGGTGCAGGCGGTCGTCGCGGTCAACCTGGGGCATTTCGAGCGCTTGGGTGATGGTGGCAGTGGCGTTTTCGGGGTAGCCCTGTTGGATGTGGATTGAAGCGACGATCATGCCGAGGAGCCATTGCCAGAAGGGGTTGCGCGGGTGACGGGTGGCGTGGTTGGCGACGCGCAGGGCCGCAGCGTAGCGCCCATAGCTGTAGAGCAGCGCGGCGGTTGAGGCGAGGGCTGCGCCGCGTGCCCACGGGTCACGCACATGATTGGCGGCATGAACCGCACGCACGCAGACACTGGCGAAATCGGCGGGCCGGTCTTCCCAGAAAATCAGGGCGGCCATATCGCTGAACGCCCGCAATTCGCGCTGGTGATTCCCTTGTTGCCGGTAGAGTTCGGCGGCCTGACTGATTGCTTGCAGCGCTTGGTCACGGGCGGCGGCAGCTAAACTCCAGCCCCACATATGCAGCAACTCGGGGTCGTGCTCGCGGATTTCAGCGGGGAGCGCCTCAAGCCAAGCGCGGATGCTGTCGCGTTGGGGCGTGTCAAGGAGTGGCCAAGCCCGGCGGCGCAGCGCTCCCGCCAGGGCTTCGGTATCACCGGCGGCGGTGTAGTGCGCCATCGCGGCTTCGAGCAACCCCCGCCGCTCGAAAGCCGCCCCGTAGCGCAAGTGCAGTTCCACCATCGCCGCGTGGCCGAGCAACTGGTCGGCCCGTTCGCGCAGCAAACGCCCCCACAAGGGGTGGAAGCGGTAGAGATGGGCATGGGTATCGCTCGTCTCGACGGGCGAAATGGGCAGGCCCATGTGCAAACTGCGCTCGATCAACTCCTGGGCACCAGGATTGCCAAGCACCTCATGCACCAACTCGGCATCAATCTGCTCGGCAAGCGCGGCCCGCGCCAGGAAATCAAGCAGATCTGGCGGGAGATCGGCCAGCACTTCGGAGGCCAAATAGTCGAAGAGGCTGCGCTGGCTGCTGTCGAGAGTTTGGAGGTAGGCGTGGCGCTGCTCCGGGGCTTGGCGGGCGAGTGTGCGGGCGGCGAGTTGTACGCTGAGCACCCAACCCTCGGTGCGTTCGAGCAGCAGATCTAGTTCATCGGGGTTGAGTTGCACGCCCGTGCGGGCGGTGAGTTCGGCGGCTTCCTCACGGGTTAGCGAAAGGTCGCCCCGTTCAACCTCGATCAAGCCGCCCTCGGCGCGCATACGGGGCAGCGGGGCGACTTCAATAGGGCGGCGGGAAGCCACGACGACGTGCAGCGCGGGGGGCGCGGCGCGCAACAGGTAGGATACAAGCGCACTGGTAATCGGGCCGTCAGCGATCTGGTGGAAATCGTCAATCACCAGGAAGGTTGGCGTGGTGAGCGTGTTTTGCAGATCACTGAGCAGCGCCCCGGCGACCAAGGGCCAATCGCGCTCCAAATCGGCAGCCGAGTGCAGGATGCGCCACGACTCCTCGCCCACGTCCGGCATGTGACGCTGGAAGGCGCGCACGAGGTAGGCCAACAGCATCGCGGGGGCGCGGTCATCGGCATCAAGGCTGAGCCAAGCCACAGCGGCCCCGGTGCGCTCCAGATCAACAACCCATTGGGTGAGCAGGGTGGTTTTGCCGTAACCTGCAGGGGCGACGACGAGGGTAGCCGGGCGCAGACGCACCTCAGCGAGGAGCGCCTGGAGATCAGGCCGCAGGAGCGCCTCGCTACGGGGTGCGGGTGCGGCCAACTTCAGGGGCAGCAAAGCGATGCCGGGGGTGGCAGGTTGTTGCGACGAGGCCGCCGGTGTCATGGGTCGTTCTCTCTGCACATTAACTGGCGAAGGGATCGTCGTAACGCTCAAAGGTGGTGCGGTCATTATAGACGACATAGATCGTTTTGTGGCCCCCCGGTTCGGCGATGGGCGTCCAGAGCATAAGACCCCGCGCAAAGCGCTGGATCACACCAGCGGAGGTGTCGCTCTTTAGTTCGATTTCAGGACTGATCCACGCGCCAAGGGCGGCGCTGATGTCGCTGCGGGCGAAATAGATCCGCCCAAAGCCACGGCGAGGCACCTCGGGGTCGGGCGCGGGCGTCGGCTCAGGGCCGAGGGCAGCGACAGCAACGGGCGAGAACATTTCGTAGCCACCACGCTCTAGGCCCAGAAAGACAAAGATGTGGTCGCGGTACCCATCATTGTTGCGGTCGCTCCACCAAAA
>CAIRDL010000700.1 GCA_903877345.1 uncultured Oscillochloris sp.
GAGACCCTGGTGACCGCCACGTTCTTTCTGGCCGCCGCCTTTCTCTTCTGGCGACGCGGCACGGATCGCGGAGCCTTTTTCGTCTCGCTGGTGCTGTTGAGCTATGGGGCTACCGAAACTACCTTTGGCAGCGGCATTGCCACCTTAACCCCGCTTTGGCACTGGCCTTTCGAGACCATTCAGGCCATCGGTGCGGCCATGATCATCGTGGTCTTTTGCACCTTCCCCGATGGGCGCTTCACGCTGCCTTGGGCTCGCCCGCTGACGCTGGGGTGGTGTGCGTTGGTGTTTGTCTGGCTGCTGTTCCCCGATCTGCCGCTCAATGTCGTCAATGGCGACAGCTTTAATCGCACGCCGTTCCTCTCGCTCGGCTTCGCCCTGTTGTGGAACCTCGCTGCGCTGTATGCTCTGCTGCATCGCTACCGCCACGCCCAAGGCACGCTGCGCCTACAAATGCAGTGGATGGTGTATGCGCTGGCGGTGGTCTTTGTCACGACCAGCATGCGCTACACCATTGACCCGCTCCTCTGGCTGATTCCCATTGAAGCCCACCCGCGTTGGGCAGTGCTGCGGCTGATGCTGCTGCGCCCGATCTACTCGCTTACCCTGCTGGTGGTGCCGGTGGCCTGCACCATCGCTATTTTGCGCTACAAGCTCTGGGGCATCGAAACCGTCATTCGGCGCACACTCCTCTACACCGCCCTCAGCCTAACACTGAGCCTTTGCGCGCTTGGGGCGATTCTCGTCAGCCAGACGTTGTTGCGCGGCCTCAGCGGGCTTGACACTGAGTTGATCGCCGTCTTCACGACGCTGCTCTGCGTCCTGCTCTTTGATCCGCTCCGCCGCCGCTTCCAGGGGCTGATTGATCATCGCTTCGACCGCACCACGGTAGATTTTCGCCCCGCCGTGATCGCCTTTGGGCGCGAGTTGAACCACCTGCATACGACCTCTGAACTGCTTGAGGCGCTGTTGGTACGGAGCGCTACCCTGCTCAAGATTACCTATGGGGCGCTCTATCTCCGCGACGCTGGCGGTGCCTTTCCGTTGGCCCATGCCCACCAGACGCCGCCAGACACACCCACGACCCTCGCACAGCACCTGGCCCAGCAACTCACGCCTGACACAGAAGTGCAGCGACCGCGTGACCCGTATTGGCCGCTGCTGATTCCCCTGGTAGCGCTGCATACGGGCGAGCGGATTGTGATTGGGGTGCTGACCCTTGGCCCTCGCCGCTCGGAGGAACCATATTCACGTGCGGTGATTGATCTGCTGCTGACGCTTGCGGATCGCACGGGCACCGCTGTTGCCATCGCGCAATTGGTGACGTACCAACTGTCACCCGCCGGACGCGCCGAGGCATTGGCCCAACAGTTGGTTCGCGCCCCTGAGGCCGCACTTGGCGACCTGTACCGCCTCACGCAGGGAGCTTTCGCCAGTGCCGACGAAGCGGCCCGTTTGGCCGCGCTGCCCCAAGCGCTCCGCGCTAGCAACGCCCCGAGGTTGGCCGATCTTGCAGGCGGGTACCGTCTGATCGCCGAAAGTCGGATCGAGCCGACGCTGCTCTTGGCCGGGCTGCGCCTACTGACGAGTACCTTCGTGGAGCCCTCGCCCGATGCGCCGCAGCCTGATGGCATCCAGTCGCTCTTCCAGCTCTGCCGTGACGCCCTGGAGATCACGCATGTGGATGAGATCGGGACGCTGCTGCCGCGCATCCAGGCGCTCGATACCGTTTCTGCCGACCAACGCCTTGCCCTCCCACTTTACGGCGCGATCACCGTTTGTTGGCGTGCGATTCAGCTAATCACAGCCCTGCGCCAACTCGACACCCCGGCAGTTCAGTTGGTCTGTCTGCGCCAAACCCGCGATCAGCTCGCGCAGATCGGCGGCCAGCTGCCCCTCGGACTCGATCTCGTCGAACGCCATATCGCCGACCAGATCGCGCAGCGCTGGCGCGTCTGTGTGGAGGCCCATATGCAGACCCTCCAAGGCCAGGCTCGGCTTGCGCTGCGCCTCGTGACAGGAAGCGTCAGCATGGCCGCTGAGACCATGCTCGGCGTTGAGGTAAGCAATCGGGGCCAGGGGGCAGCGCACCAGATCACACTCCAGCTTCTACCGGGTGACGGCTATCTGGCGCATGAGCCGGAGCAGTTGGTAGACGATCTCGGCAGCGGCGACGCCGTCGTTATCACGTTTGCGATCCATCTGCTTGGCGCACCGCGCATCTATCCGAGCTTGCGCGTGACCTATGCTGATGCGACGGAGACCGAAGCGCCGCTGACCATGCGCCTTCAGGTGACGGTCTTGGCCGTACCGCGCTGAACCACGC
>CAIRDL010000701.1 GCA_903877345.1 uncultured Oscillochloris sp.
GGCGGCGAGCGTGTAGTAACTCTGCATCACCTGTTGGCGCAGATGCTCGCGCTGAAGCAGCAGCCACTCCTCGAAAAGCAGCGCCCCTCGGGGCTGGAGGCCGTGCAGCAAGTCACCCTGGTACAGGTTCACGGCGGTGTGCAAAGCCGTGATGGTCGCCTCGTGGGCGGGATCATACTGTTGAAGCCTAGCCTGAAACGCGGTGGCGTCAATCGAACAGGCGTCTTGTGGGTTAAAGACCACCGTTTTGCGATCAACGTGGATATAGTCGGGGAGCAATTGGCGTAAATTACAAAGCACAACCCGCAGATTCGCCTTCGCCTCCGTCTCGGGCATATCGCTCCAGAGTAAGGCGGCGAGGTCATCACGCGGGTGCGGTTGTCCAGTAAGGGCGAGATAACAGAGGAGTGCTTGGGCCTTGTTGGATACAAAGCCGGTTACGAGTTTGCTATCATAGGTAATACGCATCTGCCCCAACAACGTAAATTCGAGTGGGACTGCCATCGTAGCTGGCCCTCCTGATCTTTAAGGTCAGTCTCGAGGCTCAGCATGGACACAGGCAAACCACACGGGCTGTCTGTCCTGTGAAAGCAGTCCTCGACGACTTACTTATTTTGCGATGAGGTTGGAGCGAAGCGCAACCGCCCTAAGACCCGGTAGGATCCTCGTGGCGCGGCGCGAAGGCTGTGGATGTATGCAACCTAGGGGCGACCGACGTGCCGCACCCCTGATCGCAGATGTTTAGGAGCGATACCCTGACGATGGGCAGTATAGCACGCTAAGGGGCATACATGGGGCTAAGACAAGGGTTCAGATTGTAAATGTTAGATTGCAGATTTGCCGCAACAGGACGAGGTGTATTTGCCCAAACGGTCAAGTTAGTTTGAACCATGCCTTACGTTTCCCGCGCAAACGCTCGTTGGAGCAGCGCCGACAGCGCTTCGGCGGTTGGGCGCAGCGCCTCGGGGTCAGTCGCGCTGTCAACCACCCAGCGTTCAGCGCCAACGCCTAACTCCAGTGCGATGATGGGGCGCACTTGAGGCAACGGCCAGCCTGTCGCCAACGCTTGCCGCTGCAACCGCAGCTCGCTGATCTGGTTGAAGGCCAAAACCTGGGTTCGCTCCACGCCCACGTTGCTACCCTGGTGAAAGGTGATGGTCGCAGCCTCACGGTCGCAGAGAATGCGGTTGTAGGTGGTCAAAATGGCGTAACCGCCCACGACGCGCTGGTAGCCCAACAGACCGAACAGCCCCGCCACCACGGCGGCGAGGCTCGCCACCGCAAAACCTGCCCCGGTCGCCGCACTTATCAGCCCGCTGACCGCCACAACAAGCGCCACCACCACCAGCCCGCCCCCGCCGACCAACAGGCGCAATGCCGCCACTCGGTTCAACGCAGGCCGCGACACGAGGCGCAAGCGGTCGGCGGTGCGCTCCGCTACCGTGTAGTACGGCTCGCGCCCCAAACGTCGCCCCAAGCGTTGCCGCGTCCCTCCAAGGCTTCGGGGCTGGCTCTGGCGACGTGTCGTTCTGCCCTTAGGCGGCATCTGCTACCTCCCACTGACGGCGGATGCTCCAGGTACGCCTCCAAGCGTAAGGTGGCTTGGCTTCGAGCTTGACCGACCTGGGGAAAGGTACATGCGAAATCGTGGGTATTTTAACATACATATTAAACATTATTTGAGAACTAGCGCCATTACCTTGAACCATGCCTAAAGCTCAGGTGTAAGCAACCCTAAAGCCTGTTCGACCACATAGGCCGCCCGCAGCAAGCTGGCCTCTTGCCAAGGGGCGGCGACGAGTTGCACGGCGAGGGGCAGCCCGTCACTGCCAAGTCCGGCGGGCTGCGTGAGGGCGGGCCAGCCCAGGCAGTTGAAGGGGAGCGCGAAGGCGTTGGCATTGGCGGCGGGCACGCCCAGGGCTGGGAGCGGCCCCGCGAAGATCGGCCCCAACAGCACGTCTACCTGCGCGAAGAGCGTGCTGGCACTCTGGCGTAGCGTGGCCCGCACCTGTTGAGCGCGCACAAAAGCTCCCGCTTCATAGGCCAAGGCGGCGACCACCCGTTGACGCATGAACTCACCGTACATGGTGAAGTGTGTGCGGAGCCAAGGCAAATGCAGGGCCGCCGCTTCCATTGCGAGAATGGCGCTGCCAATGATCCGCAGCGTGTCCAGTTGGGGCAGATCAACCTCGACCACGCTGGCTCCGGCGGCGGCGAGGGCCGCTGCCGCCCGTTGCACTGCCCCAAGTTGCTCGGGGCTTGCCAAGGGCAACCCGCTGCCGTCATCACGCAAAAGGCCGACACGCAGGCCAGTCACGCCTGCGGTGAGCGCATCTGCGGTGAAGGGCGGTACCGGCTGTAAGGTGCGCCCATCGCGTTGGTCGGGGCCAGCCAAGATAGCGAGCATGAGCGCGGCGTCGCCCACACTGCGGGTCAACGGGCCAGCGTGATCGAGCGACCAAGCGAGGGGCATGGCTCCGGCGAGACTGACCCGTCCCCAGGTCGGTTTAAGGCCGACGAGACCACAGAAGGCGGCTGGAATGCGGATTGAGCAGCCGGTGTCGCTGCCCAGGGCGGCGTACACCATCCCGGCGGCAACGGCGGCGGCTGAACCGCTGCTTGAACCGCCAGTGTCGCGGGCTTGGTCGAAGGGATTGGCGGTGGGGCCGTAGTGGGCGTTGTTTGAGCCGGGTGAATAGGCGAATTCAGACATGCGAGTGGTACCGACGATGATCGCCCCGGCAGCGCGGAGGCGGGCGACGGCGGTGGCGTCGGTGGTAGCGATGCGGTCGGCGTGAAGTTTCGACCCGGCGGTATGGGGCTGCCCGGCAACCGCAAAGAGATCTTTCACCGCCACCGGCACGCCGTGGAGTGGCCCGCGATCCTGCCCAGCGCCAAGTTCAGTGGTGGCGGACTGTGCGGCGGCACGGGCTTGCTCAGCCAGAACAAGCTGAAAAGCGTTGAGCCGTGGATCAAGGGCTGCGATGCGGGCAAGAGCCTGTTCGGTCAGCGCCACAGGTGAAGTGGCCCCCGTTCTGATTTGGGCGGCAACGGTGTGAATGGCCCCGGGCAAGGCGCTGAGGGGCAGTGAGGCGCTGTTTGGTGTTACCGACGGCACCGGTAAGCTACCGAAATCCAGGTAGTCAGGCGTCTGCTCAGGATCAACCGTGGCGAGAAGGTGCTCGAAAGCAGCCAAGCGGCTGAGGAAGCCTCTGGCGGCGATACCCGCCAAATCGGCCTCGTTGACCGGGAGGCCAACGGCGTGCAAGTTGGCGCGGAGACGGTCGGTGGGGTCGGGCATTGGGGGGGCGTTCCTTTGCTTAGGCATGTTTCAATCTAGCTTGACAGTCCAGCGATCTCACGCAAAGCCGCAAAGCCGCAAGGA
>CAIRDL010000702.1 GCA_903877345.1 uncultured Oscillochloris sp.
GTAACGAAATGCATGGCATCGTGCCGTGACCAAATCGCGTACACCTGTAAGACGACGATAGCGACGAGCAACAAAATGGTGGTCACATCGCCGTAGGACATGGAACGCACGAGGGTGGCATAGGTGCCGTCTGGCAGTTGGATGTATTGCGTGGGGTCCATACGGCGAGTTTAGCGATCCGTCTTCGCCGTAGCAATAGGCGGATTTTGTAATGTGCGGCGCTTCCGCCGCACGGGCGGATGGGCTACCGGGGGGCCGGGGGCTTCAGACCCTAGGGCAAGTGAGGCACTCGCTATCGCCTGTTCAACCTGGGCGATAACCTCTGCAAGGGTGGTGTTAGCGTTTTGGGCCGGGACACGGGACGAGTCAGAACGGGGTGGTGCATCAGTGTCTTGGGCTTCCTGATGAGGTAGGACAATAACCTGATCATCCAGGACGATACGCTGGTTTTTTGTTTCATCCTGGTCTTGTCCTAAGCTTTCCAGACTCGTCCCATGACGAGTCTGGGACGGGGGTTCGCCATAGCGAGACTCCAACATCTGTGGCATGCCATAGTAGCCACGGGAAACCTTTCGTGGTTTCCTCGCTCCACCCGGCTCCACTATTCCGTCCTTCTCCAAGCGCAAAGCAATCTCTTCTACCCGCGTCTTCGAGATAACCCCTTGCACACCCGGCGCTTGGTACAGCTTGCGGATCGAAAACTCGCCCGCGAACAAATCGCATGACACCTGAAGCAGCAACTGGGCGTCCTGCACAAATCGCTTGAGATGGTCAGCGCGGCCCAGGCCACCATCTGGCCCGTAGCGGCTCACGCGATCCAGTAGCAAACGTGTCTGTTGCGCCGTGATGAGCGGAGTCTGAATCTCCGTCTGACGATCCGCCTCCCCGCGAAAAATAACGCGGCCCTTCGGCATGCCCACCGCATCGGTACTCCCTAACACATAAATGGACTGGTACATGTCCACCAGGCCAAAGATCACGCGGCTCTCAAAATTCGCCGTGATGAGGCCCGTCAAGACATCCTTGCCGGTTTTTTGCGTTGCGATGATGAGATGCACCCCCGGCGCACGCCCCGCGCTGGCAATCTTCGCAAAGAGTTGTTCCCCCCAGTCCTTGATGCTGATTTTCTTCCCTGGCTGCGGGTCATACGCCTCTTTGTTGAGCATGAGATGAAAGATCTCATCAATCACAATGGCGATGCGCTTCATGTACTGCCCCGTCTGGCGGGTATAGTCGTCTAAATCGCTGCAATCGTTGCTTCGCAGCACCTCTAGCCGCCGATCCATCTCCTTCTGTGCGGCCTGAAGCATGGCAATCGTGTCTTCGGGCTTGTATGAAAAGCGCCGGATAATGCCCGGTCTGCCCTTCTCACCCATTAGCACCGCGTAGCGATTGAGTTCCGCGCCGCCTTTATGGTCGGCCAGCCAAATTTCAATGTCATCTGGCCCGTTGCGCGTCACCCACGTCGTAAGGATGGTATGCACTAGGGTGCTTTTACCCTTCCCCGTGGGGCCAATGATCAACAGATGGGGCAGCTTGGCCAGGTCAAGGATCTGATGCTTGCCCTCGCCGTCGATCCCCAGCGGGAAGGCGAGCGGGCCGGCGTCCTTGGGCATCTCAAGCGACTGGATAGGAATGACCTCTGGATAGGTTGCCCCGGCCATCCGTAGCACGTAGCACAGCTTGCCATTCGAGAGCTTATCCCAGCGCACATCAATGTTTAGCCGGTCGTGGAGCGATTTCATCACCTCTTCGGTGGTGATACGCTCGGTGGTGATCATGTGGGGCAAGCGCACCAGGTCAATCGGGCACCACAGTTCCTCGCGGGTGAGCAGCAGCGGCGGATCGAACTGCACCCGCGCTACGACCTTGCCCCGCTCGCGCCGAATAAACCCCAAGCGGGCCAGCTCGTGCAGCAGGGTGGTAGCCAAGTGTTCGGCATGGCGGCGGCGTTCCGCAGATCGCCGAACCGCTGGGTCTTGCAAGCGCATGAGGATCGGGTTCAGCAGCCAGCCAAACGGCTTGAGCACGAAGCGCACCAACGGGCCGAAGCCGACAAACAGCCAGCCAAGGCTGCGGATCAGCCAGATCAGCAGCTTGGAGAGCATCATCGTGAGATTGACAAGACCCTTCATACCCCCTCCTATTCTCAATTATCTCTAGTTTGAACCCGCACGGGGTGACTTGCAATAGGCGGATTTATACACCTGTCATCTCTGGTCGCAAACCGCCACGGGAGCGATTGCGGGAGCGATTCATTTTGATTATCTCTGCACATCGCTGATCATCCCTTTGTGATCTGCATGGTGTATATCTTCATCAGGACGCGAAAAAACGGCATATTTTGTATGCCGTTGGTGATGATTGAAATCCCGTGATTTGACTTTGCAAGCAGGAGGTCCGGGGTTCGATTCCCCGTCGCTCCACCACGGTAGGACGCGGAATTCTCGCAAGAGGGTTCCGCGTTTTTGTGTCGTGCAGCCGCCACACAACAGAATTGAGGTGCCCAACCGGAGCGAGATGCCCCGTAGTCCCCCGTAGTCCCCCGTACACGATTCTTGTCCTCTCTCCGGAGAGACAGTCTCTGTCTCGGTGCTATACTGAAGACACAAAACATCAC
>CAIRDL010000703.1 GCA_903877345.1 uncultured Oscillochloris sp.
CTAGGATTGGCGGCCAAGGTGTCCTGCCGCACCACGGGGGCAATCTGGTAGATCGGATACGCCTGCTTATCGTCCACCAGCGAGGTCAGATCGAGGCCACTAAGCTGCCCATCGGTGCCGAAAGCGACCACCACATCAATCTTGCCTTGGGTCAGCGCCTCGTAGCGCAGACTGCCCGCGTCGAGTTGCACATAGTTCGTGCTGCCAAACTTGGGGTCGAAACCGTAAGCCTTCAAGACCACCTGACTATCGGCTCGCTCAGGGAATTCCGGTGGGCCTCCAAGCCGCAGTTCACCTGATCGTGCCACAAGGTCGGAGAAGGTCTTGATGCCCAATTCAGTCGCACGGGCCTTGGTCATCGCAAAGATCGTAGTGTTGTTGTAAGGCGCGGGGTCGAGCCACGTCAGCTTGAACTGGGTCTCATACCCTTGCCGCACCGCCGCGAGGATGCCTGCCGCATCGGCGATAGGCTGCTGTTTCAGCACTTCAAGCAAGCCGGTTGAGGTGTACTCAGGGTAAAGGTCAATGTCGCCGTTGACCAAAGCAGCTTGGGCAATTGGCGTCGCGCCCAAATTAAACTTGCGGTCGACCTTGAAGCCGTTGGCTTCGAGCAGCAGCGCGTACATTTCGGCGACCAAGATCGACTCGGTGAAGTTCTTCGAGCCGATCTTGATCGGCGTAGTCGGCGTGGCAACGGGCTGACTACAGGCAGCCAACAGGGTCAGGGCCAGCACCAACAACGCCTGCACACTTCGGGTCGGACTTGGCAGCATGGTTTCTCCTCAATACAAGGCAACGTTCGCGGCTACTGTACCACTTATGCCGATGTAGCGCGCACGGCTGTGGTAAGCCAAAAGTATCCTCGCAATAATCGGGGGCGTCAGGGCGTAGCCCACGATGCGCCGAGGTTGCGTTCCTGGGCGCGCTGCGTGATCAGATCGGCAAGCGACGGCAGTTCGTTCCGCCCCGTCAGGCGGTCTTGGATGTACGCGTAGATGTTGACGCCAAGCTTCTTGGCGGTGGCGACCAAGGTCAGCCCCACATCCCAGGCGCGCACCCCGCCCGCCGTGCGCGGCCCAACGCGCACAGCGCGCCGACGCACGCGGGCACGACCGCCCAACTCCGCCGCGTTGGTGTGAAGCGGAAGTTCGGGATGCGCCAACACCTGGAGCAGTTCGGTGCGGTTCGCCGACGTTTTCGCAATGCGGTCATCCAAGGCATCGTCGCCCGTGACCGTCGCAAAGCGCGTGTCGAAACGGGCGTCCAAGCGCGCCCGTTCGGTCGCGGTCGGCGCCTCCTGATAGACACGCAGTTCATGATAGGAGGCCCAGTACGCTTCCAGGAAGGTACGCAACGTCTCATGATGGCGTGCGACCCGTGGGCGCAGCTTGTTGTACTGCCGCCCATCATGCACCCAGCACAAGGCATGTTCGGCGCAGATGCCGCCTAATTGGGGCGCATCATCGCTGAGAAGCAGCTGTACCACGGGGTCATCCGTTGCTGCCCGCTAGGCCGCGAGCGCAAGCGCCTCAACGATCCACTGGCGTTGGGTACGTCCCGCGTTGGCCACGTGGGTGTCCAACAACTGCGTCAGGTGTGCTTCGTCAAAGACCGTGTCGCGGGGCAGCAGGGCAAGGGTGCGGCGCACCCCTGCCGACAACCCGCGTTGGAACAGGATCGCCTCGGCTTCGGCATTCCACAGAAACGTCCGGGGACGGTTAGTGCGGAGGCTGTCCAGCGTGGAAAGGCGGTCTTTCCCAGGGCGGGTGTGGGCAACGGTTGCCAGAGGCGTCGTGAGGATGTGGCACGGCTGGTCGTCGCCATTGACCCGCGTTGCGGTATGGTCAACCTGCTGCCAGGGCGTTGCGGCAAGACTGGCCTCCGCACCCTCGGTCGCCTCCGCGTCGAGGTTCGCCGGTTGGATGAGGATCTGGCCCAGATGCCCACTGGAGATGCTGATCCCCGCCGAGCGGAACAGCTCAAGGATCTTCGGCTGGCTCATCTGCCCCACATTGGCCAACAGCCACGCCAAGCTCGTGAACTGCGGGCCAAACTGCCCATCGTAGCCATCCGGCAGCGGGCCAAGCTAGGTCTGCCCGGTGCTCGGGGCGTACCACTTTTCTTTGAGGAAGCGGATGGTGTCGGTGTGCACCTCCAGATCTTGCACGATCACCACCACGGTATCCTTAAACTGGGCATCCGGCGGCAGGATCGTCGGATCGACCGGGCAGCGCACCTCGCGGTCAAGCGCGATCTGGTCGTTCTTGGGCTGGCGCACCCGACCGCACGGTACCCGCCGTTCCGTTTCCGACGACACATCGGGAGCAGCGGTGCGGCCGTGCGGCCCTGTGGGCCGGCCCTGTTCGCCCTTTAGCCGGTTGTTCTCATCGCGCAGGAGCAGATTCTCGGCCTTCAGCCGATCCACCTCGGCGCTCACCGTCTCGATGTGGTTCAACAGCCGCTGGATCACCTCCCGCGCCTGCGGGTCGGTGATCGAGTCAAGCTGAAGGTCATCGAGCATGGGACACCCTTATGGCCTCACAATGCACTGGTACGGAGTATACCCGATGGGCGTGCTGAACGCCAGCGCCCCCGATTCTTGCGAGGATACCGCCAAAACATAGTGCAGATTTGCCGTAACAGGACGCGCTGAAGGCTGAAGGCTGAAGGCTGAAGGCTGAAGGCTGACGGCTGAACGCTGAACGCTGACGGCTGAACGCTGAACACTGACGGCTGAACACTGACGGCTGACGACTGACGGCTGAACGCTGACGGCTGACGGCTGAGGACTGACCCCTGACCCC
>CAIRDL010000704.1 GCA_903877345.1 uncultured Oscillochloris sp.
GCATTCTCAAGCGTAGGCGGATCACCGGGGCGCAGGCGCTTATACAGCTCCATCAGCGCCTCTTTGCTGTTATGGGCCGGATCCTTATCAAGCGTCGCCTGCGTGTATGGGTGCGCCGCCTCCGTATCACTCAAGTGCAACAAATCAAGGATCTGCTCATTATGCCCGTGCTGGTCAAGCTCATTATCCGGCACCCACCGCCCGGTGCCATCCTCCTGCGCCTGCCAAGCCATAATCGCCCGCAGCAAAATCGTGACCGGAATCTTACGCTTACGGTCAACTTTAACACTGAGAACATCGCGCTTATTGCTCTCAAACTCAAGCCAAGCCCCACGATTAGGAATCAACTTCGCCGAGTGCAGCGAACGACCGCTCGTGGGTTCCTTCTCATCCTTGAAATAAACCCCTGGCGAACGGATCAACTGCGAAACGACAACGCGCTCGGCCCCGTTGTAGATAAAAGTGCCATTGTCGGTCATCACGGGGAAATCGCCCAAGAAGATCTCAGTCTCCTTGATCTCACCCGTCGAAAGAATGCGTAGCTCGACATTCACCCGCAACGGCGCGGCGTAGGTCAAATCGCGTTCCCGGCACTGAAACTCATCGAAGCGCGGCTCCCCAAAGACATAGTCCTTGAAATGCAGTCCGAGGTTCTTCCCGGTGAAGTCCGTAATCGGCGAAATCTCGGCAAAAAGCTCGTGCAGACCCTCGCGCCGAAACCACTCAAAACTGTTGACTTGGGTCTCAATCAGGCGCGGCACCTCAATCGCGTCGTGGATCTGGGCAAAAGAGCGGCGCTCAATCCGGTGCGTGCGCGGCCCATTAGCGCCCGGGTCAATCGGTGCAATCAGCGGTTGCAACACCACAGACTCAATCAACGGGGGCATGGCTACCTCTCTTCAGTCAGCGTCTGGACGTTGCCGCCCAGACGCTTCGCTCTCGACGCTGCCTACTAGCTTCGACAAAAAACAGAAAGCGCCGGTCATCGGCGTTGACCCAAAGCGGGGCGGCCTAAACGACTGGCGAGGTGGGGCGAGACAATTTTTTGCAGTGATGAGGACGGGACGGTGCAAAGCAGGTACACGGGCAAAAACGAGATGCCGACGCTAGGAGCGTGGCAACCCTGCGGCGAACATAGGAATGTGTTCTCGAGCTAACCGCGAAGGGCGAATGTAGCATCTTTCCCAGGTTTTGTCAAGCCTTGCTGAGGCCAAAAAAAATAGCCCGGGCTACTCTGCCACCCGCCGCACTATTCTACCACACGTTGCGGCCACCGTCACACCTTTGCTCCGCGCATCTGTGACCGCCCGCGACAACGCTAAGCGGATTGCCATATGTTATGATTGGGTTAACGGTACAACCAACCCTGGAGTGCGCTGTGTGGTTCTGGATCGCCCTGTTGGTGGCCACTATGGCCTTTGAACTTTGGTACATGGTTGCCTTTCTCATCGCCTACCGGCGCATCCGCGAGTTCACGCTCCTATTTCCGATGGCCCAAGCGCTGTTGCAACTGTCGGCCTTTGCCTATCTTAGCCTTGCCACGCTGAATGACTGGCCGCTCAACCTGATCATCGTGCTTGGCCCGCTGCTTGGGGCACTAGGACTGAGTATGTACTGGCGGCGTGCGCCAAGCGGCCTGCTCATGTTCCTCAAGAGCTACCCGCGTGGCACCCTTGATGTGCTTGCTTTACGGCGACCTGCCGCCAACCTGAAGCGGCGTGTGCGAACGAAGTGACGCGAGGAAAGGCGGTGCGACGGTGCAAGTCCTTGGGCTAGACATCGGCGGGTCGGGGATTAAAGGGGCGCTGGTGGATGTTGTTGAGGGTGCCCTGGTAACGCCGCGCTACCGCATCCCCACGCCTTCGCCAGCCACCCCAGAAGCGATGGTCGAGACGGCGGCACTGGTGGTGCAACACTTCGGCTGGCGCGGCCCCATCGGTTGCGGCTTTCCTGCAGTGACGAAAGGCGGCATCGTGCTCACGGCGGCCAACATCTCGCCCCGCTGGATCGGGGTGAACGGCCAACAGATGCTCGAACAGGCCACCGGCTCGCCCGTGCTGCTGCTCAACGACGCCGATGTTGCCGGGATCGCCGAGATGCGCTTCGGGGCCGGGCGCGGGCGCAACGGCCTCGTGCTGATGCTCACAGTCGGCACCGGCATCGGCACCGCCCTTTTCCTTGATGGCAAATTGGTGCCGAACACCGAGCTTGGTCACATTGAGATTCGGGGCCGCGATGCGGAGCGTCGGGCTTCGGACGGCACCCGCGAGCGCAAGGGCTGGAGCTATGCCACGTGGGCACCCCGCTTTGACGAGTATCTCCAGCGCATCAGCGCCCTGCTCTGGCCTGATCTGATCATCATTGGTGGCGGGGCCAGTCGCGATTTCGAGAAGTTCGCCCGCTTCTTGACGATTCGCGTTGAGGTCGAGCCTGCCCAACTGCGCAACGAGGCGGGTATTATTGGGGCCGCCATCGCGGCCCATGAGCAGGTGGCGCTCTAGGGTTGGATTGCAGATGATTTTAGACATGGTTCGTGGGTGCTTTACAGTCTGCGTAGCTCGTAGTAGCGGCTTCAGCCGCATTAGAAAGCCCTGCACGGGGCTAAAGCCCCTACTACGAACCGTCAAGCTGAAACCTGACCCCTGAAACCTTGTCTTAGACCAAAAGGAAACCCTATGTACATCCTCGGCGCTTTGATCGCCATCGGCACCGCCCTCGCTTTCGCCGTCGTCGGTACCCTCACCCTCTGGAGTGGGGTCAACACCCTCCGCACGGAAGTGCAACGGGACTACCTGCGCACCCGCGCTGGTGCAGGCACCCGCCTTACCACCACGCTTGTCGTTGGCTTACCCCTGTTAATCGCGAGCGTTTTTAGCTTCCTCGGGGCCGTGCGGATGCTTCAGGTCGCCCTTGGCTTGGGCGGCCCTGCGGTATAATGCGGGCAGATTGGCCCCCATTAACGCAGTTGAGGAGTTCTTCCCATGCCTGAGACCGCCCGCCCGCGCCCCGTTGTTTTGGCGATTATGGATGGCTGGGGCCTTGCTGAGCCTGGCCCAGGGAATGCCGTCGCTTTGGCTCAAACGCCGCATGTTGACCGCTGGATGGCCGAGTGTCCCTTCACGACGCTGGCGGCTTCCGGTTTTGATGTTGGTCTGCCCGACGGACAAATTGGCAACTCTGAAGTCGGCCACCTGAACATCGGGGCCGGCTTTGTGGTGTACCAAGAACTGACGCGCATCACCAAGGCGACCAGGGACGGAGATTTTTTTACCAACGCGGCGTTGCTTGGGGCCATCGCCCACGCCCGCACCAGTGGCGGGGCAGTCCACCTGATGGGCCTCTTCGGCCCCGGTGGCGTTCACGCCCACGAAGACCATCTGCACGCCCTGTTGGATTTGGTGCAGCGGGAACATTTTACCCGCGTGTATTTGCACCTCTTTCTTGATGGCCGCGATGTGTTGCCTCGCAGCGCCCTCAGCTTCCTTGACACCCTCGAAGCCAACCTCGCCCGCACAGGCGTCGGCCAAGTTGCCACGGTGATCGGGCGCTACTACGCGATGGATCGTGATAAGCGCTGGGAGCGCACGGGCCGGGCGTATGGCGCAATGGTGGATGGCGTCGGCGCGACCGCCCCCGATGCGCGCACCGCGATTCAACAGGCGTATGATGCCGACACCAGCGATGAGTTTGTTTTACCCACGGTAATCACCCGCGACGATGCTCCCGTTGCGACCATCAAAGATGGTGATGCGGTGATCTATACCAATTTCCGCCCTGACCGTGGGCGGCAACTCACGCGTGCCTTGGTGCTGCGCGACCTGAATGAGCAGATTGAGAAGCATTACGCCCGACAGAAAGAAGAGGGCCAGAAACTGCCCGACAGCATCTGGCAGCGCCCCCGGCAACTCCAGAACCTCCACGTTGTCACCATGACCCAGTACGAGTCGGGCGTGCCGGTGCATGTGGCCTTCCCGCCACGGCCCGTGCGCGAACCGATTGCCGCCGTGGTCAGCGCTGCCGGGAAGCGCCAATTCCACATCGCCGAAACCGAAAAGTACCCGCACGTCACTTTCTTTCTCAACGGTGGTCGCGAAGAGCCATTCCCCGGCGAGGATCGCATTCTCATCTCTTCGCCCAAAGTGGCAACCTACGATTTGCAGCCAGAGATGAGCGCTGCCGGGGTGACGGAGGCGTTGCTGACAGCGATTGAGCGTGAGCAGTACGATTTCATTGTCGTCAATTACGCCAACCCGGATATGGTCGGCCACACGGGGATCATTCCGGCGGTAATCACGGCTTGCGAGACGGTTGACGCCGGGATGGGGCAGGCGGTGGCGGCGGTGCAGGCGCGTGGGGGTGCCGTGATCATCATCGCCGACCACGGCAACGCCGAGCAGTTGATTGACCCTGAAGCGGGCGGCCCGCACACGGCCCACACCACCAACCCCGTTCCCTGCATCCTCGTCGCCGGTGCCGGTCTGGGCCTTGGGAAAAGCGACGTGCGGCTTCGCTCCGGCGGGCGGTTGGCCGACCTTGCGCCTACGCTCCTCGCGTTGATGGGCCTTACCCCTGCTGAGGATATGACTGGGGAGAACCTCATCGAGCGCTGAGAATAGAGACGCAAGCTTTTGTGTCTCTCTGGGGGGAAGGGATGGGCGTAGGCCCATTGCCTGCCCCCTTTTTGTTGGGGAACGTTTGGGGCAATGGTTAGGCGCGTTCGGCGAGGGCAGCCCAACGGGCGAAGTTGGTTTCGATGGCGGCTTCGAGGGTGGCGAGTTGCGCGCTGAGGGCGGCGGTGCGGGTGTAGTCGGGGCTGGTGATGGTGAGCGCGGCGGTGATTTGGTCGCGTTCGGCCTCGAGTTGGGGGATGCGCGCCTCAAGTTCTTGCAACTCGCGGCGCTCTTTGGTGGTGAGTTTGCCAGCCGGGACGGTGTTTTTGGCAACGCCAGAGCCGGCTTGCAGACCGGCCCTCGGGGGCGGGGGCGGAAGCGCAGCGCTTTTCCCCAAATGAGCTACCTGGGCAGCATGATACTGAGCGTACATGGTATACCCGCCGGGGTACTCGACCACGCGGCCTGCACCGGCAAAGGCGAAGGTGCGGGTAACAATGCGGTCGAGAAAGTAGCGGTCGTGACTGACGGTGATCACGGCACCTTGGAAATCGTCGAGGTAGTCTTCGAGGACGGTGAGGGTTTGGAGATCGAGGTCGTTGGTCGGCTCGTCGAGCAGGAGCAGGTTGGGGGCTTCGATGAGTTGGCGCAACAGGTAGAGCCGCCGCCGTTCGCCGCCGGAGAGGGTGGCAATCAAAGCCCATTGCTGCTCGGCGGTGAAGAGGAAGCGTTCGAGCATGGAGGTCGCCGCGACGAGCGAACCCTCGCGCCCACGCACCACCTCGGCGGCGGTGCGGATGTAGTCAACGACGCGCAGACTTTCATCCAGCCCCGCCGCCTCTTGGTCGTAGTAGGCCATGTGGACGGTGGTGCCGACAATGACCTCGCCGCTATCGGGCGTGACGCGCCCAGCGATGAGGTTGAGCAAGGTCGTCTTGCCGCTACCGTTGGGGCCGATGAGGCCAAGGCGGTCGCCGGGGCGAACTTCGAGGCTTAACCCTTTGAGCAGAGTGCGCTCGCCGTAGCTTTTGCTGAGCGCTTTGAGTTCGACCACGCGCTTGCCGAGGCGACGACCGGCGGCGAGATCAATGGCGACGTTGCCTTGAGCAGCAGTGGGGCGCTGCTCCATCAGGTCGTAGACGCGCTCGACGTGGGCTTGCTGCTTGGTGGTGCGGGCGCGGGCACCCCGGCGCAACCAAGCCAACTCTTTGCGGAGCAGGTTCTGGCGAGCTTCTTCGACAATGACCTCGCGGACAAGCCGTTCGGCCTTCTGTTCGAGGAAGCGCTGGTAATTGCCCTGGTAGCTGAAGACATTGCCCCGGTCGAGTTCGAGCATCCGGCTGACGAGCCGTTCGAGGAAATAGCGGTCGTGGGTGACGAGGAGCAGCGCGGTGGGAATGCGGGCCAAATAGGATTCGAGCCACGCGATGGTGTCGGTGTCAATGTGGTTGGTCGGCTCATCAAGAATGAGCAAATCGGGCTGATCAACGAGGGCGCGGGCCATCGCAACGCGCTTGCGCTGACCGCCGGAGAGCGTGCTGACGGGAGCGTTAATGACGGTGGCGAGGCCAAGCTCGTGAATAATACTGCGAGCGGCGGTTTCCGCCTCCCAAGCGCCGAGGGCGTCCATACGCGGCGTAAGCGCACCGAGTTGAGCGAGAAGAGACTGGTCGTGGGGCGAGGCAGCGAGGGCGGCGCTGATCTGTTCGTAGCTGCGGAGGAGCGTAAGGGTGGGGGAAGTGCCGGCGAACACGGCATCGAGCACCGTGGCAGCAGCAGGCAGCACGGGGGTTTGGGGCAAATAGGCGAGGTGGATGCCGTTCGCGGTGGTGACGCGCCCGGTGTCAGGGGGTTCGAGGCCCGCGATGACGCGCAGGAGCGTGGTTTTGCCGCTACCGTTGAC
>CAIRDL010000705.1 GCA_903877345.1 uncultured Oscillochloris sp.
ACGCAAAATCTTGCGTCTCTACATCTTGCGTCTCTACTTGGAGGCCACATTGCGCGTTGTACGCACCCAACTGCGCGGCTTGAGACCCAATAGCAGCCGTACATACAGCCAGAGTTTCCAGGCGACGTAGGCCGGGGTAAACAGCAGGGCGCGGTAAACTTCGCCCGGTGCCCGGGCCAGCGCCAGCCCGGCGAAGACGTACACCGCCTGTCCCAACCCAATGTAGCTCGCCAAGGCAATCCCACGCGAGTTACGCAGCGCCAGCGCCGTCAGCAGCAGTGCCCCGCTTGCCCCCGCGACCACTGAAAAGGGCGGGATCAGTTGTTCGATGGCCGCATCGAAGAGCAGGAAACTGCGCCGCTGCAGCGCTTGGCCGAGCAGTTCCGGCACAAAACGGCGGATCATCTCCATTCGCCCTTTTTCCCAACGCTCGTTCTGCGTCTGGGCGTTCTGGAGGCTGTCTGGCATTTCGGCCCAAACCACCGCATCAGGCGCGAACATCGCCCGTTCGCCCGCCAAAATCAGCGCCATGTGAAACTCAATATCCTCGGTAAGCGAAGCCGTCCAACGGTGCTCGCGCAGGATGTCTGTGGCAAAGACCATGCCGTTGCCCTTCAGCCCCGTTGAGCCGCCGAGCACCATGCGCCCTTGCGGTCGCAGATAGTGCAAGACGATAAGCGCCACGGCGCGAATCCCGGCGCTGGGCGACCCTTCGGGCTGACGCACGGCGTAGTAGCCCTGAATCACCCGCTCGCCCCGCGCCAAACGGGCATCCATCACCCGCAAGAAGTTCGGCGAGACGACCGAGTCAGCGTCGAGAATGCCGATGGCGTCGTACGCTTCCGCGCTGGCCCAGATCCGTTGGAGCAGCCAGTCAAGCGCGTAGCCTTTGCCCCGCAGTTCAAGGTTGAACCGTTCGTGAACAACGGCACCCCCGGCGCGGCCCAGATCAGCGGTGTCGTCAGTGCAGTTGTCGGCAACCACATAAACGGTGAACAGTTCGGATGGATAATCAAGTTGGCTTAGGTTTTGGAGCAACTGGGGCAGGAGTTGCGCCTCATTGTGGGCGGGCACCATCAGGGCAAAACGATTGGTGGGCGCACCTTGCCGTGCGGGGGTTTCCCGCTGAGCCAAAGCTGCCGCAGCCGTCAGGAGCAGCAGGTAGCTTACGGTCGCACCCAGTCCCGCTTCACCAAAAAAAAGTAACGTCGTGAGGAGCTTTGTCACCTTGGGCATCGGGAACCTCCTTGGGAAGCGGATCTTTTTAACTGTGTTGTCGTGACCCGTACTGCGTGATTCGTGATCGGTCAGGGCGCGGCCCAGTCACGCATCACAGATCAAGCGGTGACCGGAACATTCTAAATTGCCCGCTGCCCTTATTGGCCGTTCGTCCCCTCGGCAAGCACCTCGCGAACAAAAGCGCCCAGGCGCTCTACATAGCGCGTGAGGCTCATCTGCTGTTCGATGGTGCGCCGTCCGCCGCGCCCGAGCCGCGCCGCCTCTTCTGGGTTGGCGAGCAGGTGAACGATGGCGGCTCGCAGCGCCACCGGATCACCCACCGGCACATAGCGCCCATTCTCGCCTTCCACAATAATGTCGGTCTGCCCAGGCGTGCGCGAACAAATCACCGCCCGCTCCAGCGCCATTGCTTCAAGTATCGCGGTCACGCCAGCCTGAAAATCCACCGGCTCCAACGGCATCACCAAAAAGCTGCTGTCGGCGTAAAGTTGGCGCAGATCG
>CAIRDL010000706.1 GCA_903877345.1 uncultured Oscillochloris sp.
GGCGACGAAGATCACGACGGCGATCATCAGCACGCAGCCCTGATTATGGCGCTGGCTACCGACGCGAACGGCAACAGTTCGGAGTTCTCGTCGCTGACGCCAGTGGTTGACCCCAACGTTGCCGTGCTGACCGTGACAAGCACCGGCGATGGTGCCGACGCCAACCTCGGCGACGGGCGCTGTGCGACGACAACCCCCGGCGAGTGTACGCTGCGCGCCGCCATTCAAGAGGCCAATGCCGCCAGCGCCCCACGTGCGATCCGCTTCAACCTCCCCGGCACCGACGTGCAACGGATTGTGCCGACCACGCCGCTGCCCGCAATCACTGCCCCGGTGACGCTTGATGGCAGCACGCAGCCCGGCGCGAGTTGCGCCGCATGGCCGCCCATCATCAAAATTGAGCTTGATGGCAGCGCCGCCGGTAGTGCCGCCAACGGGCTGACGCTGCGGGCGAATGCCAGCACCGTGCGCGGCTTGGCGCTGTACCACTTCACCGATGCGCTCTTCCTGGATGGGGCCAGCAACGCCACCATCCAGTGCAATTTCTTCGGGACTGACGCCACCGGCATCCAGAGTGGCAACACTGCCTCCGGTATCGCCATTACGAATGGGGCGACGGACAACACCATTGGTGGAACGAACCCCGGCGAGGGCAATCTGGTTGTGGGGAGCGGGCAGGCCGGGATGCGGGTCGAGGGTCTCAACACTTTTGGGAACAGCATGCGGGGCAACAGCATCCACGACAACGGCGCTCTCGGCATTGATCTTGGCAATGATGGCGTAACCGCCAACGATGTCGGTGATCCTGACAGTGGGCCAAACACCCTCCAGAATAGCCCGGTGCTCTGGGGTGCTGAGCCGAATGTGCTGAGTACGACGACCACCATTCGTGGCGGCATCGCGGGCACGCCCAGTACGACCTACACAATTGACCTGTACAGCAACCCCAGTTGTGATGCGTCATTCTATGGTGAAGGGGCCACCTATTTAGGCACGACCGTGGGCACGACCAACGTGAGCGGCACCGTCGCATTCACCTTCGTTGCCGACACGGTGCTGCCGGAGGGGCAATTCGTCAGTGCGACGGCGACCGATCCCGCCCACAACACTTCAGAGTTCGCCTACTGCCAGGTGGTTGCGGCCAATAACCTGAACTGGACCAGCGCCCTCAGTCTTGACTCGCGCCTCACCGGGTTGCCCGAGGCGCGGAGCGTTACCGTTGACCAGTACCTGGCCCGTCAGGGCGAGGCGCGTTGGTATAAATTCAGCGTCATTCCGGGCACAACGGTGCAGGTCAAGCTCACGAATCTGCCGGCTGACTATGATGTGGTGATCTTCAGCGATATTGCCAAAGCCTATCAGGAATTGACCGGCGCGCAGAACCTCGCCCGTATCAGCACCGAGTCGTCCCTTACGGCGATCTCGAATCCGCTGGTCTTCACCAACCCGCTGGTTTTTACGAATCCGCTCGTCTTCACCAACCCGCTGGTCTTTACCAACCCCCTGGCTTTCACCAATGCTGACGCCTTCACCAATGCCGACGCTTTCACCAGCGGAATGGCGTTCACGAATCCGCTCGTCTTCACGAACCCGCTGGTTTTCACCAATCCGCTCGTCTTCACGAACCCGCTCGTCTTCACGAACCCGCTCGTCTTCACGAACCCACTAGCCTTTACCAACGCTCAGATCCAGAGTGTGATCGGCTACTCGACCCTGACCGGCAACGCCAATGAACGGGTAGCGGTGAATAGCTGGAACAACAGCGGCGAATTCTACGTGCGCGTCAGTGGGCATAACGGAGCCTATCACGCCGCCGCGCCTTTCCGGCTTGACGTGACGCTGCTGGCCGGGACGTGCGCCAAATTCAACCCGGCGGCGATCACCGGCACCACGCCTGAGGCACCGGCGGGTAATTACACGACGCTCTTTTTGACTGACTTGGCCCGCATGAGCGGCACGCCCGCCGAGCGCGCCATGCTTCAGCAGCGGCTAAACGAGCTTGCGCTTCGTCCCGAGGTGAACGGTGCGGTCGTTGAGGTCAGTGCCAGCGAACGGGTGCAACGGGCGCGGGCCGAGGCTGATGCACCGGATAATCTGATCTGCCCTTATGTGCAAAATGTGCTGGCAGGCACGATCAAGGAGATTGTTGACGCCTACAGGGCGAGCAACCCCAACTTGGCGTATGTCGTCCTCGTGGGTGGCGATGACGTGATCCCGTTCTTCCGCTACCCCGACCCAGCGACCGTCGCGCCCGAAGCCGATTACTCGCCGCCCATGCGCGAGAACACCCCGGCTCAGGCGAGTCTGCGCCTGAACTACATGCTTAGCCAAGACGCCTATGGCACCCAGCGGGAGGTCGTCCTCGGCGGGAACAGCTTACCCATTGCGGATCTAGCGGTCGGACGCTTGGTGGAAAACCCGACTGACATCATCACCCAGATTGACAGCTACGTGGCGGGCAATGGCCTGATCACGCCGCAAAGCGCCCTGGTGACGAGCTATGGCTTTCTGGAGGACGGGACTCGCGCTTTGGCGCAGCAGCTACGCGAGGGCATGGGTTCTGGGGCGCAGATTGATGATACGCTGATTGACCCCGCCACGCGCCTGCCGACCGACCCGCTCGCTTGGTCAGCCGCGACCCTGCGCCCGAAGCTGCTCAACGAACATCATGATCTGATCTACATGGCGGGGCACTTTGCGTCCGGCGCGCTCCAAGCCGCTGACTACACCTCAATCCTACGGACGACCGAGCTTGTCACCGCGACCACCAGTTACGTCAACACACTCGTCTACAGCGTCGGCTGTCACACGGGCTACAGCCAGACTGACGGGCAGATCGCGCCGGGAGCTTTGGAACCCGACTGGGCGCAGGCTTTTGCCCAGCGCGGCGCAACCCTGATCGCCGGTACCGGCTACCAGTACGGCGACAAGGATCTGATGGACTACGGTGAGCGCCTCTACCTCGACTTTACCCGCCAGCTACGCACCGGCAGCGGGCCAATCGCCATCGGCCAAGCCCTCGTGCGCGCCAAGCAGAACTATTTGACCGACACTGCAGTTGAGGTTGATGGTGTCTTCAAAAAGACTGTGCTTATTGCTACGATGTTCGGCCTGCCAATGCAGCGCATTGACATGCAGGGCACCCGCCTTACTCCGTCGGCCCAGACCAGCCAAGTGACGAGCCTGACCCCGGTGTCGCCTGACAGCCCTGGTGCCGCCTACGGTCTGCGGACGAGTGAACTCAGTTTGACCCCGGTCATTACGCTGGCAACGCGGCTGATGACCAACAGCACCACTGGCACGACCTTCACGACCACCTACGGCGTCGGGCCTGATGGCTCTGTCGCCCGACCGGGGCAGCCGATTCAGCCCCTGGCGAGCTACAACATCACCCCGCCGGACGCTAGTTACGTCGCTCGGGGCGTCGGCTTCTTGGGCGGCAGCTACACCGACCACCCTGGCACCCACGCCCTCGTGAGCCTCCCAACGACCGATGTCGCGCTGTCCTCGCCGGTGTTCCGCTCCGACGTCTTCTTCCCGCTGGCCCCTTGGTCGCTCAACCACTATGACTTGCTGGCCCATCAAGGCGGACAGACGAGTCTGATGCTTCAGCCCGCCCAGTACGTGTCTGACCCGACCGATCCGACGGTTGGCACGCTCCGCACGTACAACCAGACGCAATTGCGCCTCTACTACA
>CAIRDL010000707.1 GCA_903877345.1 uncultured Oscillochloris sp.
CCTTTGTTTGGCGCAGCTTCATAGGTCGAATCAACCACAGCGCGGAAGGTGATGGTGCGCTGCACGCCGGGGCCAGTCTCCGCAGCGGGTAGTTCCCAACTGAGTACCGTTTGGCCGACGCCAGGGGTGTTCGGCGCAATGGTGGTCGGCACCCGGTCGGCGCTGCCTTGCTCGTAGCTCAGCCCATCGGGCAGCGTATCGCTGATGACAACATTGGTGGCGCTGTAATACTCTGAAACAACAAGATCGAGGGTGAAGGTGATGCTGGTGCCGATGCCGACAGTGGTGGGCGTGGCACTTTTCGCAATGGTCAGATAAGCGGCGCGCACTGTGGCGGGCGCATCATCGGCGGGCGTCGAACTGGTACCGTCAGCGGAGGCGACGCCGCTGTAAATGGCGCTGGCCTCGTAGGTCGCGGGCAGCGCGGTATCTTCGGGGATGGGCAAGCCACTCATTGGGCCAGCGAATGGCCCGGCGAGAGCAGCGGTGTCAGTAAGCGTGCGGAAGGCGTAGGGCACGGCGGCGGCGAAGCTGATCAGCACCGGGTCAGCGTAGCGCGCCGTCGTGAGCGTGCCCAGCGCCCACGTAAGCTGGAGGCTGCCATCGGCGGTCAGCGAGATCGCCGGGGTGGCGGAAATGGCACTGTTGGCGCTCATCGTGGGCGAACCCAAGTACGCCACGCCGGGCGGCAGCGTCACACGGGCGACCACCGCCGAGCTTGCGCCGACATTGTTGTTCCGCACAGTGACGCGGTAGGTGAAAGGCCAATCGGCACCCGCACGCGCACCGGGCGCACCAGTCAGTTCGCCCGCGCCGGTGGCTTGGGCAACCCTAGTGGAAGGGACGGCGACCAGATCAAGATCCACCGCCTGGGGCTTCCAACTCAGGCTACTGGTGGTCGCAACCCAAGGGCCGCTGTTATCGGGGGCCGTATTCACCTGGGCGCTCACCTGATTGAGCCGCGTATCGGCGACCGTCAGGCCCCCGCTTAACGTGGTCGTCAGGGCAATCTCCAGCGCCTCATGCACCTCCACGTCCGCCAAGTTATCCCAGACCACGCGGGTGGTGCCATCGGCTTGCACCGCGACCAGTGAAGGCGGCGGGTCGGCGCTGGCGAAACTTAGACCGCTGGGCAAGGTGTCGGTAATGGTCAGGTTGTAGCCCTTGTCCGTCACCGGGGTTGCGCCATTATTCCGCACGGTCAGGGTGAAGCCGATCTGTCCGCCGAGCAGTGGCTCGGCGCTGACGGTCTGAGTCAGGCTCAGCACCGGGGTGCCAAGCAGCACCGTGACGGGGCGGGCGTGAGCCAAGGCGGGCAAACTGCCGACAAGGAGCGTCAAGAGGGTGCCGATGGTCAGGAGCAGACGCGGAGCTTTCATGGTCTACCTCGGTCATGCAGCAATGCAGCGAGCAGCAGCCCGCACGACGCGCCAATGCGCCGCGAATCTCAGGCTACTACGCCCAGGGAACGCTTCAGAGTCAGTCAGATTACACGCTGATGACAGCTATGCCGCATGACCTAGGCTGTAACCGTCCCGTCATGTGTGTGCATTGTTAGTACAAGAAAGGTTGAGATACGCTCGGAGCTAGGCGGGGCCGCAGATCAAGTGTGGCTGCCGTTCGCTTTGTACCTTGGTAGTTCGTCAACGAAGTTTTCTTGCAAAAGCGTTGGCTGCGACAAGCTCAGCCAACGGACGCTGGCTGAGCTTGTCGAAGCCAGCATGGATACCCAAAGACTTCGTTTCCAGACTACTTAGCCCATTCCGCCGCCTTCCCTCTGTCCAACTGCACACTGTTATGAGGTGGAGTGCCATGACCTATGCCGCGTACGAACTTTGGAAGACCACGCCGCTGACCGAGCCGCCCGTGCTTTCGGTCGTGATTCCGGCCTACAACGAGGCCGAACGGATTGTGCCCACCGTTGGTGCCATCGCCGCTTTTGTGAGCGGGATGGATCTGCCGTGGGAACTGATCATTGCCGATGACGGTTCGCGGGACGGCACGCCCGATTTGTGCGCCGCTCTCGGGTTGGCGAACCTACAGGTGTTGCGGGTACCGCAGAACGGGGGCAAAGGTAGCGCCGTGCGCCGGGGCATGCTTGCCGCGCAGGGGCGCTACGTGCTCTTCTCTGATGCCGACAACTCCACACCGATCGAAGAACTGGCGAAGCTGCTGGCGCTGCTCCAGAGTGGCGACTACGACGTGGCGATTGGCTCGCGGGCCGCAACCGGGGCCGAAGAGACTCATCGTTCGCCGTTGCGCCGCCTGATGAGTGGCACCCTCCGCACGATTGTGCGCTACGGGCTGCGCGTGGGCGTGCGCGACACCCAGTGTGGCTTCAAGCTCTACACCCACGACGCGGCCCGGCGGCTGCATCAGGCGCAGACGCTGATGGGTTTTTCGTTCGACCTCGAGATTCTCTACCTGGCGGCCCGTCTGGGCTACCGGATTGCTGAGGTGCCGGTCGCCTGGGTTGACGCTCCCGGCTCGAAGGTTGACGCGCTCAAAGAAGCCCGCCGTTTCCTCAAAGATCTCGTTCGCATCAGGCTCAATGACTTACGTGGGGTCTACGCTAATACGTAGGCCGTCTTGCTTGGCCCTCACCCCCTAGCCCCCTCTCCCTGTGGGAGAGGAGGAATCCGCATCAGAAAGCTCTAGATCGGCTCCCCTCTCCCGTAGGGAGAGGGGCTGGGGGTGAGGGCAGCGGCGGATTCAAACTGTAAAGCTGGCCTGAAACCTGAAACCCGGCCCCTGCAACCTAGACTTAGCACATTGGATAACCCTCATGCACCTCGCCATCGTGACCACCTTTCCGCCTGGCAGCGGGAGCCTGAACGAATACGCCTTCCACTTCGTCCGCTGGTTGCGCCTGAAGCCCGAGGTCAAGCGCATCACGCTGTTGGTGGACGAACTGCCCGACGGACAGCACTACACGGACGAAGGCGAGGGCGTGCCGCTCACCTTCGTGCCATGCTGGCGCTTCGGGGCAATGAACAACGCCCCGCGCATCGTCAGCGCCCTCCGCAAAACCGCCCCCAGCGCGGTGCTCTTCAACCTCCAGTTTGCCACCTTCGGGCGCGGCAAGCGTAGCGGTGCCCTTGGCTTGTTGGCCCCGGCGCTGGCCCACGCCATCGGGTTACCCACCATTGTGCTGCTGCACAACATTATGGAAACGGTTGATCTGAAGCAGGCGGGCTTCGGCAGCAACCGTCTGTTCGAGGCGATCATTCGCACGGCGGGCGCGGCAACGACCAGGGCGCTGCTCCAGACGGATCTCGTCGCCCTGACCATTCCCAAGTACGTCGAGTTGCTGGAACACAAGTATCACGCGCAAAACGTCATTCTTGCGCCCCACGGTGCCTTTGACAGCGCCCCGCCCCCGCCTGATCCGCCCGAAACCCCGCTTCAGATTATGACCTTCGGCAAGTTCGGCACCTACAAACGGGTCGAACCGCTGATTGATGCCTTCCTCACGCTGCCTGCCCCCGGACGCCCGCCCCTCGAACTCGTCATTGCTGGCACCGACAGTCCGAACGCCCCTGGCTACTTGGCTGAGGTGCGCGAGCGCTACGCCAACGTCACTGGTCTGCGCTTCACCGGCTACGTGGCGGAGGAAGATGTACCTCGCGTCTTCGGTGAGGCGGCGATGGTCGTGTTGCCCTACACCTCGACGACCGGCAGTTCGGGC
>CAIRDL010000708.1 GCA_903877345.1 uncultured Oscillochloris sp.
GCGGGCGCGGTGGTGACGATTCGCCCCCAAGGCGGTTTGCGCTACGGGGCTAGTTACCGCCTGACGATTGACGCCTCGCTGCGAAATATGTTGGGCCGAGGCATGGACGCGCCGCAGAGCATCGCGTTCACCACGGTGCCGTACCTCAACGTGGCCGTTGTGACACCCGCCGATGGCGCCCAGGCCATCCCCGCCGTCGCCCCGGTGACGGTCGAGTTTAGCGCCCCCGTGGTGAGTGCCGAGCAGGTGGCGGCGGCAGCCAATGACCCGCGCATCAGCACGACGCTGCCGCAACCCCTTACGTTTGACCCGCCAACCCCAGGGGCCGGACAATGGCTCAGCCCGACCCGTTACAGCTTTGCGCCCGCCGAGGGTTGGAGCGCCGCAACGAGCTACACGCTCACCCTACAGCCCCAACTTACCGCCGATGGGCGCGCACACCTCGAACAGGCGTACAGTTGGCGCTTCGCGACCGCCGCTACGGTGCTTGCCGCCACGCGCCCCTTTGACGGGCAGACTGAGGTGTCCGCCGAGGGTGAAATCGAAGTGCGTTTGGCCCGTAATGTAGACGTGAAATCAGCTTCGGAGCATTTCACGCTGACGACCAGTGACGACAAGCCCGTAGACGGCACCGTGCGCGTCGAGCAGGCGGCGTTCTTCTTCAAGCCCGCCACCCCGTTGCAACGCGGTGAACGCTACAAGGCTGACCTTGCCCCCGGTGTGCGCGCCGCCAGTGGCTCCTCGATCAACCACCAGGCGCTCACCTGGAGCTTTGATGTGATTGGCGACCTCGCAGTCACGCAGGTCATTCCGTCCGCCGGTGCCAGTGAGGTCTTAACGCTCACGAATCAGATCGCCGTTCACTTTAATCACCCCGTCGTCGCGCTGATCGCCCCTTCGGATCAGGGCACGCAGCCCCAACCGCTCACCATTAGCCCGGCGGTGCAGGGCGTCGGGCGCTGGCTCGACACCAGCACCTATGTCTTTTCGCCAACCGGCGCGCTCAACCCTGCCACGGTCTATCAGATCAGCGTGGCTGCCGGGTTGAAAGACCAGACCGGGGGCGAACTGCGGCAGCCTTTTGCGTGGCACTTCACGACGCTTACGCCCCGCGTCAGCGATTCGTACCCCGCCGACAAGGAACCGTTCTTCAGCCCAAATGCAGCGCTGACGGTGGTCTTTAATCAGCCGATGGATCTGGATAGCCTACGCGGGGCGATCAGCCTGTATGGGCCGGGCGGCGTGAGTGTGCCGGGTACCGTCGCCCTGGCAGCGCCCGACATGCATGTGGCGGGACAAAACCCCGGCGAAAACAGACCGGCCCTCGATGACGGGTTTGCCGTCACCTTCACGCCTGTTGCGCCGCTTGAGCGCGGCGGGGTGTATCAGTTTGAAGTAAACAACACCGCCCGGACAGCCCTGGGCGGCGCGACCCTTGCCCAACCCTACAGCATCGGCTTTACCGTTGCGCCGTTGCCGCGCCTGATTAAAAGCGACCCCGCGAACGGTGCCCAGGATGTGCCGAACAGTTCCCTGGACTTGACCTTTAGCACGCCGATGGATTGGGCTTCGGTGCAGCAGCACCTGACGATTGAGCCGAAACCGACTAGCATCTACACTTCGACCGACGGGAGCATCCTCACGCTCTACTTCGACATGGCCGCCGAGACGACCTACAGCCTTACGCTGGATGCGGCGAGCCGCGACCCCTACGGTGCCACCCTCGACCAAGCCACGACGCTGAGCTTCCGCACTGCCGCGCTCACCCCCTGGCTGAGCCTCGCGGGCAATGGCCCGCTGATGACCTACAGCACCTACAGCGCTGCCCGCGTCCCGCTGCAATCTACCAACTATCTGAGTATTAGCTACACGCTCTACAGCATTGACCGTGCCCAACTTGGTGCGCTGCTGTCCATCAAGGATTCCCAACTCCCGACGAACAACAAGCGCGCCGAAGGCACGCTGACGCCCAAAGGTGCCCGTAACCGCGTCCTTGTGACCCTGGCCGACTTGGGCACGCTTGACGCGGGAGCTTACCTCTTCGAGGCTCGCGCTGGTACGGCGGTCGAACGCCAACTGATGATCGTCAGCTCGACCACGCTGACGGTGAAGCGTAGCGGCAACGAACTGTTCGTCTGGGCGGTTGACCTAGCGACGGGCAAGCCGGTGGCCGATCTGCCTGTGCAAGCCGCCACAATGGGCGATCATGGCGAACTCGATCCGCCCACCGCGTTGGGGCGCACTGATGCCGATGGCGTCCTCCAAGCTCCATTCAGCAGCAAAAATATCTATAACGCGGTCTACCTCTGGTCGGAAGATGCCGCGCCGTTCACTTTTGCCAGCACCGGTTGGAGCGACGGCATTTCCCCGTGGGAGTTCTCGCTCAACGCCACCCAGGAACTACCGCCGCTTGTTGGCAATCTGACCACCGACCGTCCGCTTTATCGGCCCGGCGAACGGGTGCATGTGCGCGGCGTCTTGCGCTTCGACAATGACGGGCATTACACCTTGCCCAAGCCCGACCAAGAAGCCAGCCTCACCATCAATGACCCGGAGAGCAATACGATTTATTCGGCCACCGTCGTGCTGAGCCCCTTCGGCACCTTCAGCGCGGAACTGCCCTTGGCGGCGGGTGCGCCTGTTGGTGGCTACTCAATGCTGGCGAGCCTAACTAATACGCCTTCCGCGTCCAACATCTACGGTTCGTTCAGCGTTGCCGAGTATCGCAAACCGACCTTCGAGCTTACCGTGGTGCCCGCCCGCGAGGACGTGCTGCAAGGCGAACGGGTTGCCGCGACGGTGACGGCGCGCTACTTCGCTGGCGGCGTGCTGGCCAACGCGCCGGTGCGCTGGCGTCTGTTGGCCTCGCCGCTTTACTTCAACGCTGAAAGTGCGCCGGGGTATCAGTTTGAGGATCTGGACGACGCCTACGCGGCGTACCGCTGGTTTGACCAAGACCCTTACGCCTCGCAAAGCATGATTGCGGAAGGCGAAGGCATCACCGACGCACAAGGCCAATTCAGCGTAGATCTGCCCGGCGAACTCGGCACTGACGGGCATAGTCGCGCTTTGACCCTTGATGTCGAAGTGACCGACGTGGACGGCCAAGTCATCGCCGGGCAAGGTGCTCTGCGACTGCACGCGGGTGCTTTCTACATTGGCCTGCGCCCCGACGGCTACGTGGCCCAAGCGGGCAAACCCCAACCCGTCGCGCTGCTGACCCTTGACCCGCAGGGGCAGCCGGTGGGCGGGCGCGCCCTTGAGGTCGGCGTCTACAACCGCGAATGGTACAGCGTGCGCGAACAAGGCACTGATGGGCGCTTCTACTTCACATCCGCTTACACCGACACGCTCGTCCAGAGCCTCAGCGCAACGACTGACGCGCAAGGCCGCGCTTCGGTGAACTTCATCCCGCCAACGGGTGGTTCGTACCGCATCGCCGCAACCGGCAAGGACGATGGCGGGCGCAGTGTGAAGGCCAGCGCCTACACTTGGGCCTATGGTGGCGCGGTGTTCTGGGGTGTGAACGACTCGAACCGGCTTGACCTGATCGCCGACCGTACCGCCTACAAGCCCGGCGACACCGCGAAGATTCTGGTCACGGCACCTTACGCGGGCAGCAGCGCTCTGTTGACGATTGAACGCGGCAAGGTGATCGAACACCGCATCTTTACCATGAACGGCACGACCGAACTGCTCGAAGTGCCAATCACGGCGGCCCACGCGCCTAACATCTACGTTTCGGTCATGCTGATTACCCCGGCGGGTACGGCCAACACCGCCGACGCGCCCGCCACGCCCGACCTCCGTATGGGCCTGATCCGCCTCGCGGTCTCGACCGAACAGCAAGAACTGACCGTCACGCTTACGCCCGATAAGACGACCGTCGGCCCGCGTGACGAAGTGACCTACAGCGTCAAGACCGCCAATTACACCGGCCAAGGCGTGCCCGCCGAACTGTCGCTGGCCCTGGTGGATAAGGCTGTCCTTTCGTTGGCCGATGACGCCAACCCGACTCTGCGCGAAGCTTTCTACGAACAGCGCCCGCTGAGCGTCTTCACGTCGCAGTCACTTATCGTCTTGGCCGACCGCGTGACGCTGGCGTTGCTGCCGGGAAGTAAAGGCGGCGGCGGCGGTGGCGGCTTTGGCGTACAGTCGGTGGCGCGGCGCGATTTCCCCGACACTGCTTACTGGAACGCCGCCGTGGTGACCGGCGCTGACGGCACGGCAAATGTCACGGTCAAGCTGCCCGACAGCCTCACCACTTGGCGCATGACCGCACGCGGTATCACCCAGGCGACCGAAGTGGGCCAGGCAAGCACCGACATCGTCGCGACGCGCCCGCTGTTGGTGCGCCCGGCGCTGCCCCGCTTCCTGACCGTCGGCGATGCGCCGCAACTCGGTGCCGTGGTGCAAAATGGCACCGGCGGGGCGATTGATGCGACGGTGACCTTTGAGATCATCGGGCCAGACAACCAGCCCGCGCCCATCCAGCTAAAAGATGCCGCCACGCAAACGGTGAACGTCCCGGCGAATGGCGCGGTAGCCGTGCGCTGGCAAGCCCAAGTCACCGGCGCAGGCACGGTGACGGTGCGCCTGCGCGTGACGGGCGGCGGCATGGAGGACGCGATGGAGTTGCCGCTGCCCATTCAGCGCTACGCCACGCCCGAAGTGGTCGCCAGCGCCGGGCAGGTGTTCGACACCACCGTCGAGACGTTGCGCCCGCCAACGGGCAATCCCGCCGAGGGCGAGGTGACTCTGGAGATGCTGCCCTCGCTGGGCGCGGGCGTGCGGAGCGGGCTGGAGTACCTTGAGACGTTCCCCTACGGTTGCACGGAACAGACGGTGAGCGCCTTCTTGCCCAATGCCGTGAGCTACCGCCTCTACAAGCAGCTTGGCACCGAGGATGCCGCCCTGAAAACCGCGCTTGAACGGAACCTGGCGAGCGGGCTTCAACGGCTGACCACACTCCAACACCTTGACGGCGGTTGGGGTTGGTGGGAAGGCGACGAAAGCCAGCCTTATATGAGCGCCTACGTCGTGCAAGGGCTGAGCGAAGCGGTTAAGGCGGGCTACGGCGTAGACCAAGGGATGCTCGACCGTGGCTTGGCCTACCTCAAGGACGCCCTTGAGCAAGACGCCGACGCAACCCAGCACTTGCCCCTGACAACCCGGCTCAACACTCGCGCCTACATCCTCTTCGTCCTCGGCGAACTTGGGCAGCCCGACCGAGGGCGCACCGTAACCCTTTTCGCACAGCGGGCGCAACTTGACACCTACGGGCGCGCTTACCTGCTGATGGCGCTCAAAGGTCTGGGCGACGACGAGCGCGTGCAGGCACTGGTAGACGACTTGACGAACCGCGCCATCATGCGCCCCACCGATGCCCATTGGGAAGAGGCGACGACTGATTATTGGACTATGAATAGTAACACCCGCACAACAGCCCTCGCCCTCCAAGCGTTGGTGCGAGGTGCAGCGAACAGCATGCTCGTGCCGAATGCGGTGCGCTACCTTGTCAGCCTACGCGACCACGGCCACTGGCGCACCACCCAAGAAACCGCCGTCACCCTAATGGCGCTCAGCGAATACGTCGCGCAAAGCGGCGAACTCGCGGCAGACTACAGTTACCGGGTTGCGCTGAACGACAAGAGCCTGAGCGAAGGCCGCGTAGGGCGCGACAACCTAACGCAGCCGATCAACCTAGTGGTGCGGCTGGCCGACTTAGCCCAAAACGCCGACAGCCAACTGCGGCTCCAGCGCCAAGCCGCTTCGGGGCAAAGCGGACAGGGGCGGCTCTACTACACCCTACGGATGCGCGGCTTCCAAGACGCGGCGAGCGTGCAACCGCTGGATCAAGGCGTTGGCGTAAGCCGCGCATACGGGCTGGTTGACACCGTGACGCTTAGCCCAACAGGCGAACTGACGACCCAAGCGCGGGTGGGCGACATCGTGCAGGTACGCCTAACCCTGACGGTGCCGGAGGACATGCCTTACTTCATGGCAGAAGACATGCTGCCGGCGGGCCTGGAACCCCTTGACACCAGCCTCAAGACGACAACCGCAGCAGCGCGTGACCCAGAACTCAGCGACGACGGCGCCACGCCCTACTGGTGGTACTTCAACCGCACCGAAATCCGCGACAACCGGGTGGCGCTTTTCGCCACGGATCTGCCACGCGGTACTTATGTCTACACCTACCTGGCGCGTGCGGTAACGCCAGGGAGCTTCCAGACCTTGCCCGCCATCGCGCAGCGCACCTACGCCCCGGAGGTTTTCGGGCGTAGCGCGGGGACAAGTTTCACCGTGACGGGGCCGTAGGAGGGGGGATGGGGGATGGAGGATGGGGGTTCGGGGTCAGGGGTCGGGGGTCGGGGCCCGGGAATAGGGGATAGGGGTCGGGGGTCAGCCATGATTGACTTTGCGGCTTTGCGGCTTTGCGTGAGATCGTTGAACGGTAAAGCTCGTTTGAACCATTGAAGGCGCTTGCGGTAGTCCCCGACTCTTCTGCCAATGACGCCCCCCATCATGTCAATCACGCCTGAGCAGACCCGCTACCCGCAGGCGTGCAGCTAACACACAGGTGCCGCAAGCGATGATGCTTGCGGCACCTGTATGCCGGAGCGTGCCAATAGCTTGGGCGTGACCTCAGCCGATGGGGCTATTTCCAGATTCTTGCTCTGACAGACAATACCTAGCTGCACCCTACTGTTTCAGCGTCGTGGTCTGCCTGGCCGGTTGCTTGCGCTCC
>CAIRDL010000709.1 GCA_903877345.1 uncultured Oscillochloris sp.
ACATACGTGCGCGGGGCGGACCGCAGCGGCGACTTCCCGCGTGTCCGCAGCGGCCTCTTCAACTTAGGGTTGCGGGTCGCCAGTCATTCTCTCCGGAACGATTCTGGATTCTGAATCCTGTCTTCTGTGTTCTGGTGCGGAAAGGTTGTTCGGATCGCGATTTTTTTTTGGGGGGGGCGGCATAGCATCGTGGGGTGCGGGCGTGGGCGGGCGGGCAGGGCGAAGCAGCGCCAATACGTCATGCGACCGACGCATAGATTCAGGCGCTGCTTCGCCCCTACGTTCGCCGTGGTGGGTGCCACGCGGCGGTTCGCCGGGGCGGGTGCCACGCGGCGGTTCGCCCTGACTATCGGCTATCGGCTATCGGCTATCGGCTATCGGCTATCGGCTATCGGCTATCGGCTATCGGCTATCGGCTATCGGCTATCGGCTATCGGCTATCGGCTATCGGCTATTAGTAAAGGAGTATTGAGGATGCCAGAGCCAATCACCATTGCCGCCGCCACCATCAGCGGGTTGGTCAGTCTGTACAAAGCCTACACCGTGTACAAGGCCGCGACCGCGAAGGCGACCGCGACCAACACGCCGCCGCCCGCCAAGAGCGACGCGGTCACCCAGGGCGAGCAGACCGCGCTGACTATCAAGGCGGGTGTCCAGCAGCACGGCGAACCGAAGGATGTGCGCGCCATCGAGAGCTTTGAGGATGACCCTGAGACATACCAAGAGGCGCTTCAGAAGGTTCTGGAGCGTGTCGCCACCAGCTCGCAGCCCTTCGCTCAGCAACTCCAGACCCTCGCCCAGCAGGCCAACCTCCAGACCGGGAGCGTGCAGGGCAGCGTCAATGTCACTGGGCAGGGCAAGGTCTACGGCACCGCCGCCGGGGTCGTCTCTCCTGGGGCTACGATCACCGGTGGTACCTACACCATCAACGAAAACGGCGAGCAGGGCGGCGGGAAGGCGTAGCGCTGCTCACACCGGCCCGCAGGGCGGCGGTGCCACGTGCCGCCGCCCCGTGCCTCCCCTCTGCGACCCACTGTTACGCTGGGACGCTGTCCCCTACCCCCGCCCCTCACTGAACGAGCGTTGACCGCCGTGAGTCTGTCATCGGCCTCGGGCGCACCCTGCCACGCCGTGGCAGCCCTTACGTTGCGCCTGTGGTGACATGTGCAACCAAGAAAGACATCACCAAACGGTTACCTTCATCTCGATCACGGTTGCTATGCTTGGGGCAGTGATCCGGCGTTCGCTTGCCCGCACCTGTACCGCTAGGCAGATGCTTCTTTTCCTGTCGCCCGCCGCACCTTCAGCGTGCGGCCTTGCATCCGGGAGCACCCGTCGTGACTACCGCTGCCCCTACCCCCACCGCCACCGCCCAGCTTATCGCCCTCACTGATGCCGTCATTGGTACCGTCATTGACCTCACCAGCGCCGAGATTACCATCGGTCGCGCCGACCACTGCACCGTCATTGTGCGCCACCCCCTCGCTTCGCGCATCCACGCCCGCGTCCTCCTTCAAAGTGGGCGCTATGTCCTCGAAGATGCGGGTTCCGTTAACGGAACCTTCCTCATTGGTATGCAGGTGCGCTGACCCGCTTATTGCATCGCTGCGTTGTTGCCCGCAACCATGTCCGGTCTCTTTTCTATTCCTTTCGTCCTCTCATTACGCTGCCGTAAGGATTGCCCAATGCGCCATTCCACCGTACTCCTGCTTGCGCTCTTTGCCTTGTCCTGCTCCTTTGCTGCGCTGCCCGCCCACGCCCAAGCTACCGACCAGCGTTGCTTCACCGAAACTGGGCAGTGTATTGGTGGCCCCATCCGTACCCGTTGGGAGCAGGGTGGTGGCCTCGCCGTCTTTGGCCTCCCACTCACCCCCCTGCGCGAGGAGACCAACGAGTCCCGTGTCCGACCCTTGCGCCGATGTCGCCGAACCCGTCAGCGCCCGCGTTGCCCCTGCGCGCTGCGTCAGTTCAGGGCAGGAGGTTAGCCTCCACCTCTTCGGCTTTCTCGCGGGAACCCGCTTCGAGTACCGCGTGACCGACCCCGCCGGAGTCCGTAGCCCACCGCTTGTCGGCGGGTACGTGGACGAACGCGGCGAACGCACCGCCATCCGCTTTCCCGCTGGCACCTTGCGGCCCGGTCGCTGGCGTTTCGATTTCACCTTCCTCGGGGCTGGCGACCGACCCGTCCATAGCGCCTCCGTCGCCCTGCGGGTTGGCCCGTAATACCAGTTCGCTTTGAGCAAGCCGCATACGCATGAAAGCGCGTTGGTATGCCATGTTCGGCAATCTACAATCCAAAATCTGCAATCTAAAATGGTATAAACCCCCGCCACGCCGGGTTCGCTCCCGGCCAACCTCAGGGTTTGCTGAGCTACCCTGAGGTTGCTGCCGCTATAGCTCAACGCCCCGGTGCGCTACGCTTTCCTCAGCGCTTCATGCGTCTTCAGCGAACATTAGCCCACCCGGAGCACACGACGATGCTACTGCTTATCACCGGCAAAACCCAGAGCGGGAAGTCCACCGCTGTTGAGCGGTTGACCCGCACGGCCCTCCAGTCCCCGTGGTCGCACGTCTTGATCATTGATGGAAAGACCGGCCAGATGACCCAGCGCGTTGTCCCCAACGCCCCGCAATGTACCGCCGCCTCCCCCGTTGAGGTTGCCCAGGCCCTCACTGCCGCTGCCGAGCGGGCCGTCGCTCGCTGTACTGCCAGCGCTGTGCATACCCCGGCCCCTGCGAGTGCCGCTGCCCCTGCGGATGCCGCTGCCCCGGCCCCGGCACACGAACTGCTCGTGCTAGATGGGGTCGAGACGTACACCCGCAACCCTGAGGTCAGCACCGCTGTGCGTACCGCGATCAGCCGCATCTTCGAGCGCGCTGCCGCGCTTGGCGACCTCGTCATCCTCGTTGCCCAACGCCCGACGGGGGCCGTTCCGCCCAGTGCCCGTGACAATGCTTCCGCCGAACTCCGACTGCTTGGTGCGGGCTTCTTCCAACTGCTTGCTATGGGCTGCCCTGCCCGCCAGGGTCGCGTGGATCCCGCTGCGGTTCTGGCACCCCCAGCCATGCTTACCCCTGAGCGGCTGTCGGATGCCCTCTGTGGCCCCATGCCCCCCCGCGCCCCCACCTTCGTCACGCGTTACGAGGGTCTGCCCGGCTCCGGGCGCACCTATGCCCTCCGCCAACATCAGGGGAAGGTCGTCGGTCTGCGTCGCATCGAGCTCGATGTTAAGGCGCTCGCCCACAAGGCTCTCATCCTTGCCTGTCTCGAACAGTGTGGGGCGACCACGGCCCCTGGCGCTGCTTCCGGTGTCCCTGAGTTAGTCGAGGCGGCCATCGTTGCCCTCCAGGCTTGCCCAACCCTGCTCTTGCTCGATAATGTTGATCAAGCCTCTTCCCGCCTCATTGATACGCTCCAACGCCTCATTGATGCTTCCTCCGAGGCGGCGGTTGCCCTGACCCCGCCGCCTCGGAACGCGGGCCGTGACTACCCCGCCCCCATCCGTCGCCGGGCCGCCCTCGTCGAATTGCGCCCCCTCGACCGCAGCTTGGCTCAGGCACTGGTACGCCACGTTGCCCCGGCCCTCGATGCGGCCAGTACCCAAGCAGTCGTGCAACGTGCCGACGGCAACCCCCAGGCCATCATCGCCTTCACCGAGCGCGTGGTCGCCCACGGGGCCGAGGAGCGGCATCGCCTTGAGGGGACGCGCCCACCCTCCCGTTGGCTCAATCTGTTGCTCATGTTCGCCGTCCTCGTCGTGGTCATCCTCATCCAGCGCAATGTCGCCCACGATGGCGCTGGCGCCGTGTTGAGCGCGGTGGTCATTATGACCATGTGGCTCATTCGCCCGCGCTTTCGGGAAGTTACTCGTTCGTAGGCAATCCGCAAGCGGTACCGACCAATGATCGCCGCATCCCACCAGCGTTGCCCCTCTCGGGAGGTCTTCGATGATCCAGGCAGCCCTCCATCTCACTGTCGCCGCACTCATCTGCCTCCTTACCGGGAACCCCCCACCCCCGGTTTTGCTCCTCTGCCTTACCCTTGCCCTACTGCCTGACCTCGACACCCCGAAGTCCATCATTGGCAGCTTTTTCCTTCCCGTCAGCGAGGCCATCGAACGCCGGGTTGGGCATCGTACCGCCACCCATAGCCTCTTGGCGCTGCTCACCGTCGGGGGCCTCGTCTACCTGCTTCTCCCCGCCTGGTGGATACCGCTCACCGGCAGTTACGCCAGTCACATCCTGCTCGACCTGCTCATTGGGAAACAGGGTGTGCTGCTCTTTTGGCCCCATCGCGAGTGGCAGGCGCTCACCAGTTGGCGTGACGACGGCCCTGCCCCACGCCGGATGCTTATCTTGCTGTTGCCAATCCTGTTCGTTCGTACCGTGTGGCCCTACGTAAGCACCAGCCCTGCCTTGGCCCAACCAATCGCCTTCCTTGGTACCGCTGCCAACCCCATTGCGACGAGCCCGCCCCCCTCGCCCACGCGCACGCCCCTGCCCGGCGTCAGCGTGAGCTTTGCGTTACCCGCCGGTGTGGGCATGCACAGCCTTGCCGTCCAGGTCGGTGCCGTGGTCGCAGAAGGCCAGCCTCTCGCTCGCTGGAATCTGCCGACCCCCACGCCGTGGCCGACGCCCACACTGCCCCCCGCTGAGCTACGCCCTGAACCCGTTGCCCCCGCCATCATCGTGCCGCCACCCCATGCCGACCAGTCCGCCCTCACCGCAGCCCAGGCCGAGCTTGGCGCAGCCCAGGCCGAGCTTGCACCGCAGCGCGAGGCCCTCCGCCTCCGCCAAGCCCAGGAGGCAACCGAGATGCTCCGCCAGCGCGACCAGGCGGCGCTGGCGCTTGCCCAACTCCAACCCCGCCACGAGCGCGAGCAGGCTGAGTGCCAGCACGCGGTGACGGTGGCCGCCCAGGAACTTACCGCCGCTCAGGCTGCGCTGAGTGTTGCTGCGGCTGATGCCCTCCCTCGCGCTGCGGCCCAAGTGCGTGCAGCCCAGGCTACGCTCACCAAGGCGCTCGATGCCCAAGCGCGGATGCGTACCGAGCAAGGTGTCGAACGCGAACGGCTCGCAACCACCCTGGCCCAAGCGCAGGCCGACCTCGCTGCCCTCCCCGCACACCATGCCTCCGAGCGCACCACCCCTCGAGGGTCAACTCGCCGCGACCCTCACCCGTGCCCAGGGCCGCGTTGCCGCTGCTCACGCAGCCCTCGCCGCTGCCGTCGCCCAGGCCGAGGATGCTACCGTGCGTCTTGCTGCGACCGCCCAGTCCCAGGCGCAAGCAACCGCCACCGTCGCCGCCCAGGACTGGCAGGAACGTGCGGTGGCCCGGCTCGGTGTCCACGCCACCGCCGTCGCCGCGACCGCCGCCGCGCTCCCCACTCCCGCCCCCAACCAGGTCGTCAGTCGGGTTAGCGGGCGCGTTGCTCAGATCAAGGCCGAGCAACACGATGGGCAACTCGTGATCACGGTGGAGATCGTTGCCGACTAGCTCACGGTGCCCCGCTGTTCCAGCATCGCTCCCCAGCATCGCATCTACCGCATACCCGCGTCCAGCACCCTCGCTGGTGCCACCGAGGCGTACACCGTACCGTAGCGGCGAGCTATGCCCTCACGGCCATCCCCACGAGCGCGGCGTACCCATCGCCGCGCTCGTTGTGTTGCTGCCACGCCGTGGCAGGGTTGGGACACAGGCCCATCGGATGAATGGCTGCACCGATGGATTCCGCTGACCGTTGCTGTGCTACGCTGGATGCGCTGCGGGCAATGGCGACCAGGACTGGAAAGGTACGGCGTGGCATCACGAGATTCTGCTGGAGAAGCCCCGCCTCGGGAGCTTCCTGCTATCCGCAGCGCCACCCTGAGGTCGAGGCATCCGTTGCGTAGCGCGGAAGCCTCCCACGTGCGGAAACTTCCGTAGCTGAGCGGGGGCATTTCCCTTTGCTCGCGCTGTAGGTTGGTTGAGGACTACCGTGTGTTGTGCCTCCCAATGCGCCAAAGGAGCGACCCATGACCACCCCAAACCGCAGTGAGACGTTTGCACGCTTGCTCAAGGCCGGTATCGCCAGCATTGTCAACGGTGAGGGCAAAACGGCCCCGGTCATCGAGGACGAGCTAGGGACACAGATTGGCGTCGTCGGCAAGAGTATCCAGCGCTACAAGGCTGGCTACGTGCCGCCGGAACCACGCACCGTGCAGATTCTCGCTGAGGTGTGCGTGCGCCGAGGGTTCATGAATCGTGCGTGGCTCCAGAGCTTTCTGCACGCGGCGCGTTACCCCTTCACCGATAAACTCCTCGATCACCTCTGTCCCCTCGGTGCTGCGCGTCCTCGCCCGCCTCGCGTTTACGAAAACCTGCCTGCCCCCACCTATAGCCAGTTCGTGATGCGTCAGCAGGCATTTGCCGAGGTGCGCGATGGCCTCCAACAGCGGAGCGCTGCGGTACTCATTGTCGGCTTGGGCGGCAACGGAAAGACCAGCCTTGCGCGTGAAGTGGCGGCGCGTTGTCTGCGCGATGACGAAGCAACGCTGTCTTTCGACGCGGTCGTGTGGGTCAGCGATAAGGATCGCCCTGGGACGACCAACCTGAGCACCGTGCTAGACGAAATTGCCCGGACTTTGGATTACCCCGGCTTTACGCAGTTCGAGCACGACGAGAAGCGCCGTGAGGTCGAGCAGTTGTTGCGTCGTCAGCGCGTGCTCCTCGTCGTAGATAACTTTGAGACCATCACCGACGGTGGGTTGCTGTCATGGTTGCTCCGTCTGCCTGAGCCGAGCAAGGCGTTGATCACCAGTCGGGAGTATCGTCGGGAGTGGCGGAGCAGTTGGCCCGTTGAATTGCGCGGGATGAGCGAGGCCGAGGCGTGGGATCTGCTTACCGAGCGCGCCCGTGTGCTGAAGATAGACCGGCTCAAGCGAGTTTGTCGCGCCTGAAGAGCTACCTTGGTGATGTGGATGCGGCTGATCGGTTACTGGAAGATGCGCTGGCACTACGAGGACAACTCTCATCAGAGCCACTGATGCTATCCACAGATCGTAGGCTGGTACTTTCACAGGCGACACGGCTGCTCTACGCCGAACAGCCAGCAGCGGCGCTCGCTATCCTTGAGCGCTACCCTGACTATTTTCCCGAAGGATGGTCACAGAACCAGTATCTCTATTGGATAGGACGGTGCTTGAACGGTCTCGGACGATGGGCCGAGGCTCGCCCCCTCCTTGAGCAAATACTCCAACAAGCTGAGGGGCTCGGTAGCGCTAAAACGGCAAGTAATAGCGCGAATCTACTAGTGACAGCCTGTATTGCGCTTGGTGATGTTGCAGGTGCCGAGCACGCGCTCGCACGGAGTAGCATCGTGGCCCAACGCGTCCAGGATCAACGCCAGATTGCCGAGTTGCGCCGCGTGACGGGCCACCTACGTGCAATGCAGGGTGACCTCCCCGCCGCTCGTACATCCCTCACCGAAGCCATTGACCTCCTCGAGCGCCTGGGCATGCGCCGCGAGTTGACCGAGGCCCGCGCCGAACTGGCCCGGCTAGAAACCCGGGAAGTGCTGACGGGCGGTTCGTCCGAGGTGGCGGATCTCAGCGCCAATGATGGGCAGCGTACTACCCCAGAGC
>CAIRDL010000710.1 GCA_903877345.1 uncultured Oscillochloris sp.
ATTGTCCAGGTTGCACACTTGCTGGGCGAGGCGTTGGGCGTGCGTAAAGTCCGCGTCTTTGCCCTGGCGGATACCCGAACGCCCGCACAACAGCGCTGGTTGCACGAAACCCTTGCCGCCAACCAGACGTGGCTGGTCGTCCATACGCTGTTTCGGCTGCTGAAACCGCAAGCCGCGAGCGAGGCGTCCGTTCCACCACCAGCCACCCCAGACTTATCCATTGTCACCGCGCCCCCCGAAAGCGCGGCGGGATGGCATCTGAGTCATCTGCGCCCAGCCCTCCAGATGCAAGGCGCGCCCTGTTTCCCCAAAAGCCAACCCTTGCGCGGCTGCCTGCTGGTGATCGGGGAAGCGCTGGATCTGGCAGTCCGGCTACTCGCGCAACATCCTGGGTTGGCCCTCCACCACGTCACGCTCAGCCCGTGGCAGATTGACCACCAGAGTATCTTTGACCGGTTGCACGTCGCCCCGCACTTTTATCTTTACAACCTGAGCAAACCGACGTTGCCGCTGGCGATTCTCGGTGATCCGATAGACACGCCTACGACCAGTCTTCTTGGGACGATGCTGACGGAGCAGGGCTATACCGTCACGACGATCATTCCACGTATGGGGTAGGTTTCAGGGGTCAGGGGTCAGGGGTCAGGGGTCAGGGGTCAGGTTTCAGGTTTCAGGTTTCAGGGGTCAGGTTTCAGGGGTCAGGTTTCAGGTCGGGCGCGTCAGAATGCTCTAATCTACAAGCCAAAATCGAAAGCGTTATTCCATCCTAATTTACAGTCTTGATTAGCGCATGGCCTCCTGATGTGTTCGACCTGAAACCTGAGACCTAGTACCTGAAACCTTGCCTGCAATCTACAATCCTAAGGACGCCGTATGGATGGCTTACAGACCGTCGGGCGGGCGAATCTCTGGCACCAACCCGTCTACGCCGATTTTCTGGCGGAGCTTGACCCCTATCAGGCGACGGCGCACTTTCGGCCCCGTTCCAAAGCCTATGACGGCAGCACGACGTTCTGGACGATTCCCTCGCCCGAACCAGCGCTGAGTGAAGCAATCTGGGCCTTGGTCGGTGCAGATTTCCGCCAACCGCAGCTTCAGACCGCAGCGGCAACTCTGGCCGCCAGCATTGCAGAGCGCTATCCCGCCTACGAGCAACTCGTTTTCGTTGCCATCTTGCGCGCCGGCGTCCCCATTGCTGATTGGCTGACCCGCATGTTGCCCGGTAGCACCGCTCTGGCAACCTCGCTCTTTTGTGGCTTGGGGCTTGACCGCGTCGCCCTCGCCCAAGTCCAACGGACCTATCCTGACCGCCAGTTGCTTTTTGTTGATGGCTGGACGGGGCGTGGCGGCGTCGCACGGGAACTCGTTGCATTGGCATTGGGCCCACTTGCTGTGCTCTTTGACCCGTGGGGATGGGCCGCTTTTGCTGGCAGCCGCGAGGATTTTCTCTGCCCAAGCGCATGTTTTACCGGGCCAACCACTTTGGGCTTTTCACGGACGTTTTACACCAATGCGCAACAACGCTTCAACGCCTACCTTTTTCCTGAAAAGTACATGCGCCCTCACCTCGTCCAAGCGTGGCAAAACGCATGTCCGCAGGCAGGCACCCACGCGCTCCCCACTGGCGAGCGCTTTTTCAAGCCGACTTCGTTGCGCCTGCACAGCAACGAAGTCGTGCGCGCCCTGATTAACGCCGACCCGCAGCACATCTATTTTGCCAGCAGTAAAAGTGCCGCTTACGAGGCGTACCGTTTACTCCTAGAATTGGCCGAGTGGCGAGCGGTGCCCACCAGTTTCGATGTACACTGGTTACACGATTATCAGAGCCAAGTCGCATGTGCATTGACCGCATAAACCGCCCAACTCCGCAACCAGCCGTCGTCGTTGATCTTGACGGCACGCTGTTGCACGCCGCGCCTGCCGCCCTTGGTGTGCGGGGGCAATCAGGCTATAGCTACATGAGCGGACATGCGCTTACTACACTGCAAGCCATTAGCGCTTATCTGCCAATTGTGATCGCCACTGGCCGCAATGCCCAGAGCGTCCAACGCCTTGTAGCCCAGACGGAAGGGGTGCGCTACGGCGGTTTCGTGCTGGAACATGGCCTCATTGCGCGTCAGCACCTCGACGCCGGGCGTGAACAAGACACACCCTGGCAGCCCTTGGCGCGGTTGCTGCCCACATGGCGGCACCTACCGGGGTATGAGCGTTGCCTGGGGGTTATTCCACCGCCAAATCTGATCAATCCCCAGATCGTGCTGCAACAAGCCTTAGTCGCAAGCAACCTCCAGGGTACGATCTTGGTCGAAGGGCATAAACTTTTTGTCTGCCCAACCATGCCTGATAAACTGACGGGCCTCAAGGCACTGAACATAGTGCCGCATTTTGCCCTCGGTAATGCCCAAAATGATCTCACCGTGTTAAGCGCAAGTACCCATGCGGTGACGCTCAGCACCGCCGAAGCGGAAGTGCGGGCCGTGATTGCGGCGCGTGCAGGCTATTGTGCGCCAACCTCCGCCCATGCAGCGACTGAAGATATGCTACGATGGGTACTTAATCACCTTCGGTAGTGGGTCGGCTTGTCTTCCGCTACCACGCAAAACCCGCTCGGGGTCGCCGAGCCGTAGGACGACAGGAGAAACGGTTATGGGTGTTTCGCTTTCCAAAGGCGGCAACGTGTCGCTCGACAAGGTCGCGCCGGGGCTGACGAAGATCGTGGTTGGGTTGGGTTGGGACGCACGCGGCACCGATGGGGCGGAGTTCGATCTCGACGCCAGTGTGTTCCTTCTCAAGGCTGATGGGAAAGCGCGTAACGAGGGTGACTTCATCTTCTATAACAACCCCAAGTCGGCGGAAGGTGCGGTGGTGCATAGTGGCGATAATCGCTCCGGCGCAGGCGAGGGCGACGACGAGCAAGTCTTGGTTGACTTGGCGAAGGTGTCGGCGGAGATTGCCAAGCTGACGGTCGCCGTGACCATTCACGAGGCGGAGGCCCGCAAGCAGAATTTCGGCATGGTCAGCGCGGCCTTTATGCGGGTCATCAACGGTGAGAATGGCGAGGAACTCGCCCGCTTCGACCTTTCGGAAGATGCCAGCACCGAGACGGCGATGGTCTTTGGCGAGATCTACCGCAACAACGCCGAGTGGAAGTTCCGGGCGGTCGGTCAGGGCTACAGCGGTGGCCTTGCCGCACTAGTTAGTCTGTTTGGGTTGGAGTAACTACACCAGCGGACGACAGGAGGGACGATTATGGGCGTTTCGCTTTCCAAAGGCGGCAACGTATCGCTCGATAAGGTTGCGCCAGGACTGACGAAAATCGTGATTGGGCTGGGCTGGGACGCACGCGGCACCGATGGAGCGGAGTTCGATCTCGACGCTAGTCTGTTCCAACTCAGGGCTGATGGCAAGGTGCGGAACGATAGCGACTTCATCTTCTACAACAACCCCAAGTCGGCGGAAGGCGCGGTCATCCATAGTGGCGACAATCGCACCGGCGCGGGCGAGGGCGACGACGAGCAGATCCTGGTTGACTTGGCGAAGGTGGCCCCTGACGTGACCAAGCTGGCCGTGACGGTGACGATCCACGAGGCCGAGGCGCGGCGGCAGAACTTCGGCATGGTCGGCGCAGCCTATATTCGTATCGTCAACGGCGAAAATGGGCAGGAGGTTGCCCGCTACGATCTCTCAGAAGAGGCGAGTACCGAGACGGCGATGGTCTTTGGCGAGGTCTACCGCAACAATACCGAGTGGAAGTTCCGGGCGGTCGGCCAGGGCTACAGTGGTGGTCTGGGGCCGTTGGCGCGGGCCTACGGGGTGAATATCGGCTAAGTTAATCGTGATCCGTGATGCGTGATCGGTTAGGGTGCGGCCCGGTCACGCTTCACGCGTCACGCATCACGCATCACGCATCACGCATCACGCATCACGCATCACGCATCACGCATCACGCATCACGCATCACGCATCACGCATCACGCATCACGCATCACGCATCACGCATCACGC
>CAIRDL010000711.1 GCA_903877345.1 uncultured Oscillochloris sp.
CGAGATCGAGTCCCCGCGATCTGAGATCGAGTCCCCGCGATCCGAGATCGAGTCCCCGCGATCTGAGATCGAGTCCCCGCGATCCGAGATCGAGTCCCCTTGATCTGAGATCGAGTCCCCTTGATCCGAGATCGAGTCCCCGCGATCTGAGATCGAGTCCCCGCGATCCGAGATCGAGTCCCCGCGATCTGCGAAAGAGTCGGCTCACATCGAGAAAGAGATGCTTCGCTCAAACGTACATTCCGTGGAGGCCGAAGGGGATGTGGTGCGCCATCCGCGCCCGCCCCACCTCCACGAGCGTCGTCGCATCGAGCACCAACAGGAACGAGGTTCCGCAACGACCGTCAAGGACGACGATGAGCAGCAGGCCCGCGCCCTCGGCATCCGCACCGGGGTCAGGCACGAAGATGGGTTCACCAGGATAACACCCGTGCTCCGACCAGATCAGCGCCGCCCGCTGCTCAGTATCAACCCTGACGATCTGGTCGAAGAACGCGCCGCGCTGGCTCACTCCCGCGCCATAGACGTAGCGGTGGCGACGGCTGCGTTGCCGCTCGTCAATCTGGGGCAACTCTAGGCCCACGGGCGACACCACCGTGTAGTGAGCCGAGCGGCCTTGGTGGGGCAGGACGTAGCGCCGCAGTTCACCAGCAGGCATGGGCGCGTGCTGTTTGAGCGTGGCGAGGTAAAACTGATCGATCACCGTTGGATTGGGGTAAACAACCAAGTCGAGGACGAGTCCTTCGGCGCTCTCATAGGCGTTGACGTGGTGAAAGCCGAAGCAGGCTTCCGCCGCATAGGTATCCACGAGCGCACCCGTGTGCTTGTCCAGCACCAAGAAGCGCGTGGCGCGTTCGGGACGCCAGCGGAAGCTGCCGATAAGCGGGACTTCAGCCGAGAAGATCGCCCGCAGGCTCAGCAGAAACGGAAACTCGCTGAGCACGAGGTAACGCTCGGTCATGGCGAAGCTGTGCATATAGCCGGGCGCGGTGACTGGCAGGCTCCCCACCAAGCGTCGCTGTGTCCCCAAGGTCACGATCTGGTAACGACTGGGCAGGCCGAAGCGGGTCAGATAGGTGTAGCTCACGCCCGTGGTCGCATCATAGAGCGGGTGGGCGGTGGTCAAATGGCCGCGAAGCCGGTCACGAAAGCGGAAGGCTCCGATGGTGTGCAGGGTCGCCGGGTCAAACGCGATGGTCTGCGGGGTCTCGGTCAGGGCGAGGAAGCGCCCATCCACCTGCGTGATCGCGATGTTGGCATTATCGAGTTGGTAAGGGAACAGCCCGGTCAAGATTCGGCGGAAGAGCGACGCGCCGGGATCCACGGTGAAGACCGACGGCCCGGGCGCGCCCTGGGCTTGGGCGTGGCGGTAGGCGGTGCTATGCAGAAAGCGGTTGCTGTAGCGCACATGGCCGTGGGCAAAAGTGAAGGCGTGCAGCATCGCCAGGCCGTCAAACCAATGGGCGACGGCCCCCTTGGGCAAGACAAAGCGGGCAGGGCCGTTGCGAAGCAGCCGCCCGTGCAGCCAGGGCGGGAGACGCCCTGCCACCGGCAACTCCAGATCGGTATACTCCCGGTCGAGATTGGTGAAGCCGTGCGCGAAAAGCGGTGTGGTTGGGTCAGCGTCCGTCGCCCCTTGCGCGGGGGTGGTAGCGCCAGCGGGCCACAGAGGTTCCACCATTCCGATCACCTTCCTAGTCGCTCGCCCCGCAACGCCTACTGTTTTTTGCTGCACGTGGGGCAGAGTCCCGGCATTGGATAGGACTGCTAGAGTCGCCATGAATGTGCTAGGCTCTAGGGCTGAAGTGACCGAACTACGCTCCTCAGCGCTATCACCATCGTCCAACGCCACGAAGTCAACTTAACCGTACGTGTTTGTGCCCGCTCTGTGGACTATAATTAGGCTATTGAAACCTGTCAAGAGCGGTTGCTGCTGGCTTTAGCGCGTGTATAGATGCCTTAGAAGCTGTCTGCAAAGGGGCATACTGCCAGCCGTCGCACCATCAACCGGGTCATCGTATGGAAGCATCCGCAGGTCAGTAACCCACGGCGAAGGCTCGTGGGTTTCCGCGCCTAAAGGCAAGCATTCTATGAGGATGCATGGCACCGTCTTGACAGTTTGGGCAAATGCAGCCCGTCCTGTTGCAGCAAATCTGCAATCTGCGATCTTGTCTAAGGATGACCCATGGACGCTCCGCTACGCCACATCCTCATCGTGGACGATTCGCCCGAAGATCGGGTGGCGATACGGCGCTTGCTGCGCGCCACACCGGGTAGTATGACCATCTCCGAGGCGGAGCGAGGCGACCAGGCGCTCGCCATCTGCCAGACGACCCCGCCCGACTGTGTCTTGCTCGACTATCAACTCCCTGCTATGGATGGGATGGAGGTGCTCGCCCGCCTGCGCGCCCACCAAACGGTGCCCGTGATCCTGCTCACCGGAACGGGCAACGAGGCGCTCGCGGTGGAGGCGCTGCAACATGGGGCACAGGATTACCTCGTCAAAGGCATGTTCACCGCCGAGCGCCTGCATTTAACCATCGAGCGTGCTATCGCGAGTGTGCAGGCCGTCCGCGAACGCGACCGCACCCACGCGCTTTTGGTGACGATGTTGGACACCCTGCCGCTTGGGGTGGCGATGCTCAACGCGGCCCTCTGCGTCATCCAGGGGAACGCGCAGCTCGCGACGCTCCTCGGTCGTCCGGCAGAGGCGCTCTCCGCCCAACCGCTGGCAGCGCTTTGGCCGGAACTGGCGACGCTGCTCGCGCCGTATACCGCGCAGGTGCTGCTGAGCGGTCAACCCACTGACGCCCTTGAACTCGTCGCGAGTCCCCCTTGTACGCCAGCGCACCCTCACGTCTGGCAGGTGCGCATGCATCGGTTGGCGCTACCAGACACCGGAGCGCCGGGGCTCGGTTTGGTCGTGCAGGACGTGACGGCCCAACGGCAGGAGGCGGATCGGTTGCGCGAGCAGGAGGAGCAGTTCCGGGCGATTATCGAAAATGGCAACGTAGGGGTGGTGTTGATCGGTGCAGATCAGCAGACCCGGTATGTCAGCCCGACGGTGCGGGCGCTGTTGGGCTACCCGAGCGAGGGCTTTGCCGCCACGCGCATACGGAGCTTGTGTCACCCCGACGACTGGCCCCAGCACGACGCCTTTGTCCGCACGCTTACCGCCTACGCCGGGGCAACCGCGCACACCACCACGCGGCTCCAGCATCAAGATGGCACCTGGCGCTGGATGGAGGCGCACGGCACAAATCAGACCCACAACCCGGCCATTGGGGCGATTATCGTGAATTTCCACGATGTAACTGAGCGCGTCAACGCGGAGGACGCAGCCGCTACGGCCCTTGGACGACTCGACGCCATCGTTGCCAATTCCCCGAATGGGATCAGCTACGTAGATCACGACCTGCGCTACGTGCTAGTCAACCCGGCGCTCGCGGCGCTCAATCATCGGTCACCCGCCGAGCATCTGGGGCGGCGGCTCCCTGAACTGTTTCCGCGCATGGCGCTGTGGCTCGAACCACTCTTGCGCCAGGTGTTGGCGACGGGGACGGCGCTTTGTAACCTCGAACGGGAAGGTCAACCTGACTCGCAGAGCGGGATAGCCCCAACCTGGCAATGCACCCTCTACCCGGTTCTGGGGCCAGATGGCGAGGTCGTTGGGGTTGGGGTGAACACCACCGACCTGACCCAGCGCAAACGCACTGAGGCCGCCCTCCGCGCCAGCGAGACGCGCTTTCGCCTGCTCGCCGAACATGCCCACGATGTCATCTTCCGCTACCGCCTGACGCCGAGCTTCCAGTTGGAGTACCTCAGTTCGGCGATTGAAGCCTTGACGGGCTACCCCCGCGAGGCGTTCTATCACGACCCACAGCTCAGACGACAGCTGATCCATCCCGACGACCTCCCACTCATCACGCAGGTGTTCCGCGATCCTGCCTGTCATCAGCCAATCAGCATGCGTTGGCTGCATCAGGACGGCAGACTCATCTGGATCGAGTTGCACAGTTGGCTGGTGAGTGACGACAACGGCCCTATGCAGGCGATTGAGGGCATCGTCCGCGACATTACCGCCCGCGTGGAGGCCGAGACGCACCTTCGCGCTGCCCTCGCCGCCGAACAGGCGGCGCGCACGGAGGCGGAAACGGCGGTGCAACTGCGCGACCAATTCCTCTCGCTTGCTTCGCACGAACTCAAGACACCGCTGACCGTCTTGCTCGGCAATGCCCAACTGCTCCAACGGCACCTAACCAAACTGGGCCAACTGGAAGCGCGTGACGCACGGCGGCTAACGGTCTTAATCGAACAAGTCCGGCGGCTCGACCGCCTCATTGCCATGTTGCTCGATGTGTCACGGATTGATACCGGCCATCTGAGCCTTGAACGCCAGCCTGTGGATGTACGGAGCCTGTTGTTGCGTCTCGTGGATGAACTTCAGCCCACGCTGGTACAGCACCAAGTGGTACTGACGCTCCCGGACGCCTCGCTCACCGTACTGGGCGACAAACTGCAGCTCGAACAACTCTTTCAGAACCTCATCCACAACGGGGTGAAGTACAGCCCTTACGGGGGCGAAGTGGCGGTGCAAGGTACGGCAACCACGACGGGGGTGGAGGTCGCGGTGACCGACCACGGCATCGGCATCCCAACCGCAGAATTGCCGCTGCTTTTTGGGCGCTTCTTTCGCGCCAGCAACACCAAGGCGCTCCAGATTAGTGGGCTCGGCATCGGCCTCTACCTCGCCCACGAAATTATCGAGCATCACGGCGGCACCCTGCGGGTCGTCAGCGCCGAGGGGGCGGGAAGTACGTTTACCGTTACGTTGCCGTGGCCCTAAGGTTTTAGCTTGCAGCCCAGCTTCAGTGCCGCTACGCAGTGACAAGGATAGGGGCGCGTGCTACACTCAGAGCAGACGATCAGCGAACAGCATCGCCGGTTTGCCCCCGCCAACATATGCGTCTTACGGCTTTGCGTCAGATCGCTACATTGTAAAGCTGGGACGCACCCGTAGAGAGGCAAGATCTTGCGTCTCTACGCCTCTGGCGCTAGGTAACAGTCGTATGCATCGCATCGCATCGCATCGCATCGCATCGCATCGCATCGCATCGCATCGCATCGCATCGCATCGCATCGCATCGCATCGCATCGCATCGCATCGCATCGCATCGCATCGCATCGCATCGC
>CAIRDL010000712.1 GCA_903877345.1 uncultured Oscillochloris sp.
CTGCTTTTCCTCAATCACAGCGCTGACGGGCGACCTGGGGATGGCTGCCTATGCTGCTGCGAATAGCTTTCTGGACGCCTTCGCCCATTATCGGCAGGCCCGGCAGCGCCCCGCCCTGAGCATCAACTGGGGCATCTGGACGGAGGTTGGGGCCGCCGCCAGCATGGAGCGTCGGCGCACCCAACAGCTTGTGGAACAGGGGCATAGCACGCTGGCCCCAACCGAGGGACTGGCCGCTTTTGCCCGCCTCCTGGGTGAGCAGGCACCCCAAGTCGCCGTGATGCCGCTTGATTGGACGACCTTCAGCCGTCGGCACACGCCACCGCTGCCGTTCTTTGCCGAGTTGATGGCGGCGCACACGCCTCCGCCTATTGCCCCTGGTGCGGCCTCAGCCCATGCGCCTCTCAGTCTGAGCCGCCAGTTTGCTCAGCTACCACCAACCCAGCGCCCGGCGTTCCTCACCCAGCATGTCGCGGCGCTGGTGACGCAGGTACTCCGGTTGCCCATCGCCGCTGCCCTTGATCCCGCTGCGAGTCTGTTGTCCCTCGGTCTCGACTCCCTGATGGCAGTCGAAATTCGCAATCAGTTGCGCCAGACGTGGGGCGTTGATCTGCCCTTCGCCCGCTTGCTGCAAGGCTTCGCCCTGCACGATATGGTTGTCGCTCTGCTGGGTCACCTTGAACCTACGCTTGAGCAGACCGTCCTTGCCTCGCACGATGATCTGACAGCGCAGGATGGAGAAGAAGCATGGATCGTCGGAACGCTTTAAACGTTGTTGCCTTGCTGAGCGATCTGGCAGCGCGTGAGGTCACCCTTTGGCTAGAAGGCGACCAACTACGCTATCGGGCACCCAAAACAGCCCTCTCCCCGCAACTCGTCACGACTCTTAGGCAACACAAGGCGGCGTTGGTCGCCTGGTTGCAAGCGCGGGATGCGGTTGCGACGGGCAGTGCGGTTTGCGCCCTGAGCCAAGGACAGTTGGGCTTATGGCTTGAATGGCAGCTTGACCCGCACAGCACCCGTTACCATCTGGCGAGTGTGGATCGCCTGCCCGCCGATGTGTGTCTGGACACCCTGCGCCAGGCCGCCCAGGCGTTGCTCGACCGACATGCGGTGTTACGCACGGTCTACCCGCTCCCCGCCGACCCCGCTGCGACCCAGCCGGTGCAGCAGATCCAAGCGGGAGCCGTGGTCGCTTTTGCCGTCGTTGATGGTACCACCTGGACGCCTGCCCAGATTGAGGCATGGATCGCCCAAACCGCCGACCTGCCCTTTGATCTGAGTACCGGGCCAGTCATGCGGATAGCGGTCTTGCGTACCCTGGATGCTCAAGGGGCACTTGCACCCCTGCTCCATGTGACCATCCATCACATTGCGACCGACTATTTCAGCCAAACTAGCCTGCGCCACGATCTGGCCGCCTGCTACGAGGCGCTGCGCCAGGGGCAGCCGTTGCCTGCGCCTACCGCTGCCCTGAGCTACCACGACTTTGTGCGCTGGGAAGAGGACACCCTCCAGGCTGAGGGCGAGCAACTGGCCGCTTTCTGGCAGGACTATCTGAGCGGCGAGGTGCCGCTGCTGGAGCTGCCCAGTGTGCGAACCGCTCACCAAGCCGCTACCGCGCCCACACGGCGGCACAGCTTCGCGTTTGACCCGCAGCTCACTGCCCAATTGCGCTCGCTGGCTCGTGCCAATCAGACCACTCTGTACGTGGTGCTGTTGGCCGCGTATGAGGTGCTGCTCCATCGCTATAGCCAGCAGGAACGCTTTTTGATCGCCTCGCCGACGGCAGTGCGAACGTTGCCCGGCTGGTCTGAGACGGTCGGCTATTTTGTCAATCCGCTCTTGCTACGCGCTGAACTGGCCGGGAATCCACCCTTTACGGCTTTGCTCCAGCAAGTTCATCAGAGCTACCAACAGGTGCTTCAGCATCAACTCTATCCCTACCCCAAGATGCTGCGCCAGCTTCAGAAGCAGGTCGCGCTGGAACAACTACAGCAGGCGGTAGCCGGTTTTGTCTTTGTGGCCCTACGTCAAGCACAGGATGCAGAGGCGCTCTTTGCGCCAATCAGTAGTGAGCAGCGCGGGATGCCGCAGGCGTTGACCTTGACCATCTTTGATGTCGCAGGCGCACTGACGGGCATGTTCACCTGTGATGCCGCACACTTCGACAGCGCGATGATCGAGCGGATGGCGGGCCACCTCCAAACGTTGCTCAGCGGGATTGTGGCTCATCCTGAGCAGCCCGTTGGTCTGCTGCCCTTGCTGACTGACGCTGAACGTCACCAACTGTTGGTGGCGTGGAATGACACTGCGGCCCCTTACCCCGCTGATAGGTGCGTCCATCAGTTGTTCGAGGCGCAGGTGGAACGCACCCCGGAGACCGTCGCGCTGGTCTTTGAGCAGCAACAGCTTAGCTACCGCGAGTTGAACCGCCGTGCGAACCAGTTGGCCCACCATCTGCGTACCTTGGGCGTCGGCCCAGAGACGTTGGTGGGCCTCTATGTGGAACGCTCGCTGGAGATGGTGATCGGTCTGTTGGCGATCCTCAAGGCGGGCGGGGCGTATGTGCCGCTTGACCCCAGCTACCCTGCGGAGCGCATCGCCTTTATGCTTAATGATGCCGCCGCGCCCGTGCTGCTGACTCAGACCCACCTAGTACAGCTTTCTGGAAATGTGTACCGAGATATGGTACGCTCTCCTGAACGACAATGAGTGCCGCTCCGGTGGCGATGAACGATAAACTGTGATGGAGGATGCGATGGCTGGCCCACAACCCCAGGCGATCACCCTTTC
>CAIRDL010000713.1 GCA_903877345.1 uncultured Oscillochloris sp.
CAGGATGCGCGGGTGTTGGCCAAGCGCCTCACAGCGGCGGGCGTGCGCCTGCTTGACGTGACGGCTCCCGCCACACCCGCCACGGTCGCCCGCTTCCCCGGTTGGTCGGTGCCACTCGCGAATAGCATCAAGCGCGTGATTGATGTGCCGGTGATCGGTTCGGGCGATTTTGGCGACGCACATTTGGCGGACAGCATCATCCGCGATGGCAGTGTGGATTTAGTCATGCTTGACCAGACCCTGCGGCTCGATCCCGATTGGCCGATCAAGGCTCGCGAGGCGCTGGCTGACACCTACGAGGGCTGATCAACTCAGTCTCTGTGACCACCAGCGCGAGCGGTATATCGTGGGGTTCGTGCGGCAGTCCCGGCCACGCTTGGCAGGCGAAAGCAACCCCAACCGTCAGGCCGTTCACATGGGCAAGGAACTGGTCGTAGTAGCCCTTACCGTAGCCGAGGCGGTATCCAGCCCGATCAAAGGCTAAAAGCGGCACGATAGTCAGCGTCCACTCGCCCACGTAGGCAGGCTGCAAGTGACGCGGTTGCAGCGTGCCGTGGGCACCGGACGCAAGCGCCTCGGCGGTGAGGGCATCAAGCCAACTGTGGGTCAGCACCCCGTCGGCACCCACCACCGGCACCGCCACCGCCTTCCCGGCGGCGAGGGCGGCGATCACCAAAGGCCGCGTGTCCACCTCGGAGCGTATGGGGAGAAAACAGTGCAGGGCCGCCGCCGCCTGATAAGCGGGGAGGCCCTGCACCAACTGGCAAATCGCTGCGCTACGGGCGGCGCGTCCGTCGAGGGCCTCGCGGCGGGCCGTTGCCTCCCGCCGGAGCAGCGCCTTGCGGGCGCTGGCGGTACGATCAGAGATGGGGTGCGCCAAGCTTCTTAATCGTCTCGACCAAAGGCGGGTCGGGCTTGCGTTGCGGGTTAAACGTAAACCACCCCAACTCGGCCCGGACAGCCTGTTCCTTCAATTCGGTGGCACCCCAGACCAAAGAAGCCCCGGCAATGCCAAGCATGGCGGAGAGTCTAGCGTCGCGGACGAAGAGTGAACCGACCACGCAGAGCACGCCAAGGAGCATCGGGTAGGGCCACCAGAGGAAGCCCAAGTGATACTCCATGCGGATCACCCAGAAGAAGCCAAAGCCGATGCTGACGAAGCTAAAGAAACCGAGGAGTAGCCCATCCCACACCATTGTTGCCTCGTTCCTACTCAAAGCTTACGGGTGCCGGGAGACGTTCGCTGTGGTGAAGCGGTGCGACCGAACCACGGGGCGGGCGGGCGGGTTGGCCGGTGGGTTCGCGGTCGAGCAGATCGGTGGTGGTGGCGGGGCCAGCGGCGGCGAGATACGCGGCGTGGCGGGGATTGCGGGGGTTGGCGGGCGCATGGCCCTTCCGCACCCGGCGTTGTTGCCGAAACAGTTCGTAGGCGTCCCACAGAAGCGTGATCCCGATGATGCTGCACACCCCCGCGACATTCAGATTGGGCGCAAAAAGCGTGAAGAGGTTCAGCCCCAAACCAAGCGTTGCCAGGACGGTGGCTGCCGGTGCGACTCGTGTCACCGTGCGTTCGAGCCAGCGCACCCCGACATGGCCCCCCCAGATTCCCAAAAAGGTCGCTAAGGCCATCCACAAGCCAGCCAACTGGAGCATAGCACCTCGCCTCAACTCGTTACTGGACAAAAGCTGGACAAATCTATGCAAACCATTTTACGGGGCGAGTTCCCTACTGTCAACCAACAGTTTGTTTGTCGCGTGGCGCAGCGTGTGGCAATGCCTCATCTTACGCCATTCTAACGCCTCAAAACGCTCTACCTAGTCCGTGTTAGTCCTGATAACAATGCTGTGTGTCGCATAGTGTTGCAGGAGA
>CAIRDL010000714.1 GCA_903877345.1 uncultured Oscillochloris sp.
AACCCCCCCTCGTTCGGAGCCGAAGAGGGGGGGTTGGTGTAACCGCAGCCTAATTGTGGAACAGGTCGTCGTAGACGATTTCAAGCGTCTCGACCTGAAGAGCTGGGCTGGCCCCAACCCCACGGGCGCCTTGGTAGAAGCAGGGCCAACCGCCACGGAAGTGGTACGACGCCCTGACATGGCCCCACTCATCAAGTTCAACGATGGCCCCGTCGTGGCGCTCGGCATGGCCCTCGGCGGCGCTGCGTTGCCAAGCGTAAAGGGCATCATCGAAGGCAATCCCTTGCGCCAACACGAGGTGGGCCGGGTGATCGTGATCGGGATCGGCGACATCAAGCAGATCCACCTCATCATCCCCGATGAAGAACTCAATTGGACGGAGTGCGCTGTCCAAGCCCCCGCAGTAGCCGAACGCCCCACGGGTCACACCGTCAATCTCGACCAGATACTTGAAGCCCTTGTAGCGATCACCTGCAAATTCAGTAGCCATAAGAAACCTCCCGCTCGTCTATGGAAGCACCGCAACCAGCCTAGCGATAGGCGTTAGACAACGTGTTGGAGGATCGTGAGGTAGATATTTGCAGTATAACGCTGCACCTTGAAGCGCAGAGAAAAGAAAGTTAACGCGCTAGTTGCGAGAGTTTCACTCAAAGCCAAGGTTTCAGGCGCCAGGTGCCAGGGGTCAGGGGTCAGGGGTCAGGTGCTAGGTGCCAGGTTAAGACAAGGTTCGTAGATACTTTACAGTTTTGGGCAACGCAAGTCTTCCTAATGCGTTCGACCTGAAACCTGAAACCTTAGTCAAAGCAAACCCCCCGCGCTCTTTGGAGAGCGCGGGGGGTAAATGCGTTCGATCTGACTCCTGACCCCTGAAACCCTGAACCTGAACCCTAGCCTTAGCAGCCGATCTGCTTGTTCTCGTCACGCAGGGGCAGGTTGAGCGAATTCTCGGATTGGTGGCGCACCAACTCGGGGTCGAAGCGGTCGGGGATAGCCCCGCCGAAGGTAGTATCGGCCACGAGTTCGGGGTGATCTTCCTTCATGCGGGCAATCTGGTCGCGGGTAAAGACGCGGCTCTCGTCGAAGCCGAGATCCACCTCCATCTCCGTGCCATTCATGTGGATGCGCCCGATGTCGTAGAAGCGCTTCTCGAAGGTGGTCTTGGCGAAGGCGCGCAGACAGCCGAGCATGTACTTGCGCTTGGCCTTCTCCTTAATGAAGGGATACTCGAGGAACGCCTTGCGGGCGTAGAAGCGGGCGTAGTTCCGCAGCACGCACTTGAGCACATCCTCGCGCTCCATCAGGTCGGGCTTCATGATCGGGGTGACGAAGTTGTACTTGGAGTAGTCGCGCACCTCGACCCGGTCGCCCAGTTCCTCAAACAGCTCGGCGAACGGCCAGGGGGTGTACATGTTCCAGTTCGCCATGTCCACCTTCCAGTCGAGGGCCAGCCGATAGGTCTCCTCAATCAGTTCGGGGGTCTCGTTCTCCATACCCATGATGAACTGCGCCTCGGCGACCATACCCGCGTCTTGGATGAGCTGGACGGCCTTCTTATTCTGCTCGATGGTCGTCTGCTTGCGGAAGATCTCGAGGTTCATCTGGGCCGCCGCCTCGGTGCCAAGCGAGATGTGGATCAGGCCGGCTTTGCGCCACAAGGGCAGCAGCGCCTGGTCGCGCATAATGTCGGTCACGCGGGTGTTGATACCCCAGAGCACCGGCAGCTTGCGCTTCACCAGTTCCTCGCAGAGCGCGGTGAACTTCTTGCGGTTCAGGGTCGGCTCTTCGTCGGCAAGGATGAAGAAGCCGACATTGAAGTCGCGCACCAGACTCTCGACTTCGTCAACGAACTTCATGGGGTTGCGCGCCCGATAGCGCCGCCAGAACTTCCACTGCGAACAGAAGCGGCAGGTGAAGGGGCAGCCACGGGCGAAGTTCGGCACCGCGACCCGCACATTCATCGGCACGTAAATGTACTTATCCCACTCCAACAGGCTCCAGTCCGGGCTGAGCGTGTCGAGGTCGGCAATGGGGTCGCCCGCGACGGTCGCGACCACCTTCTCGTCCTCGATGTAGGCAATGCCCTTGATGTTGGGGCGATCCTTCAGATCCGAACCGGCCTCAATGCTGCGGAGCAACTCAATAATGATCTCTTCCGCCTCACCACGCACGATGTAGTCAATCCAGGGAGCTTCGCTAAAGACCTGGGTGTACATGAAGGTGGGGTGAATGCCGCCAAGGATGAGCTTGGCGTTGGGGCGCTCCTCGCGGGCAATGCGGAGGGTCTCTTGGGCCTTCAGGATCATGGGGGTGATCGCCGTCGCCATGATCACGTCGGGCTTATTGAGGCGGATAATTTGCCGCAGCGTATCATCGGGGATGTCAAACGTCATCGCGTCAATGAAGCGCACCTGGTTATACCCAGCCTGCTTCAAGGCACCACCGATGTAAGGCACCCAACTTGGCGGCCAATTCCCGGCGATCTCGGCACCACCCGCGTGGTAATTTGGCTGGATCATCATGATCCGCATAAGGAACTCCCTTGTGACGTACCGGGGCGCAGGGCGCCTCGTGCATTACGACGGACTCTGAACTACAGATCGCAAAAACAAGGAGGGTCGGCCCTCCCCACGAAATTTTGGTGCTTAACGCACCTCAAAGACACAGGCTTCATTCCCTTGGGCGGCACAGGCCACCTCGCGAACCACCAGGCGCTGGTCAATCAGCGGGCGCAAGAGCGTCTGGAAACAACTTTCGTAGTAGCGGCAGATCGGCTGAGTGGCGGTCATGCCGCGACATTCGGGCGAATCGGCGAGGCTTAGTATAGCGCCTTTTGCGTCAACTGTATAGCTGAAGCGTCCGGTGCCTGCAAAAGTCCACGCGTGGCCTGAAATAGCCTTGAGCAAGAGGTTGAGGCCAAGGCGACGGGGCAAGCGGGGGAGAACGACATGCGCCGGGGCGGGAATCCGATGAGCCAAGAGATAATCGGCGGTGCGTTCGCCTGAACGGGCCAGGATGCGCCCGGCGGCTTCAACGCCTAGCTCGGTGCGAATGGCCCCGATCAGACTGATGAACGCCACTTCATCAATCATCGTCGTCGGCAATTGCTCGGCGAAAGCGTCCTGTCCAATCTCGCGCAAGAAGCTCCGCGTTGCTTTGTAGCCGCGCTCCTCTTCAATGGCACCGACCGTCTGAATGATCGAGTTGGGGCCAATGCGCGCCGCGCCCACAGCTCGGGGCGTCGCGTGCATAAGGGGCTCCTTTCTTGGGAGTTTAACCGCTAAAAGTTTATCTAACAGGTAAGCGCCCGCAGTCTACCACGGGGCTTCGTTATCAGGGGTGGCGATCAGTCAACGGAGAGTGAGGTTTTCTTCCCGAAGTGGGCGACGGGCCGGTGTTACCATTGGGGCGTGGTATGGCGTCAATGCAGACGAAACGGGGCAAGCGCATGGCTCTTCCCTCCCCGCAGGCCGAGCGGGTCGCGCCCGTCGGCGATAGTCGCCTCAAACTCCTCGAGGCGACGATGAAGCGGCACCAGTATCGGGCCGATGCTTTGATTGAGGTGCTGCACAAAGGCCAGGAACTGTTCGGCTACCTGTCGCCCGCGCTCCTTACGCTGATTGCGCGGAGCTTGCGCTTGCCGCCAAGTCGCGTTTATGGCGTGGCGACGTTTTACCATTTCTTTGCGCTGGCACCCCAGGGCGAACATACCTGTACTGTTTGTCTCGGTACCGCCTGCTACGTCAAGGGTGGGGCCGCGCTCCTCGCGGAACTCGAACAGGCGACGGCCCTGCGCGCAGGCACCACCAGCGCCGATGGTCGGCTCTCGCTCCTGACGGCGCGCTGCCTGGGTGCTTGCGGTATCGCCCCCGCCGTCGTGATTGACGGGGCTGTCACGGGTCATGCCACGAGTGCTATAGTGCAAGGCAAATTGCGCGAGTGGTTCGATTAGGGGATGGGGGATGGGGGATGGGGGGTTGGACGCACACGAACCTTGTCTCAGGTACCAGACTAAGCCGCTCAGCCCCGAGCCCCGATCCCCGAGCCCCGATCCCTGATCCCCCTTCCCCCATCCCCCATCCCCCACTTAGCATAAAGGCGTCTTCATGGATCTCACCGAGCTTCACGGGATTGCCGAACGCGAGCACCTCCGCCGCAAGGCCATCCGTATCCATTGCTGCACTTCGCTGGGCTGCTATGCCTCGGGGGCGCTGGAACTCCAGCAACGCTTGGAGGCTGCCGTCATCGCGGCGGGTCGCACCGACACGGTTGAGGTGGTCGGCGTGGGCTGCATCGGCTTCTGCGGCCACGGCCCGCTCGTTAGTGTTGAGCCAACGGGCTTGCTGTTTGAGCGCGTCACGCCCGACCAAGCCCCGGAGATTGTTGCTGCCCTTGATGGCGGGCCGTGTACGGCGCAGCGTGGCGACCCGCAGCATCCCTTCTTTGCGCGCCAAATGTTGGTGGTACGGCGCAACGGCGGGCGGATTGACCCCGAACGGATTGAGGAATACATCGCCGCTGATGGCTACCAGGCGCTTTACGATGTTTTGCACGACCTAAGCCCCGCCGAGGTGATTGAGACGATTACGCGCAGCGGCCTGCGTGGGCGCGGCGGCGCGGGCTATCCCACTGGCCTCAAGTGGGCGACGGTTGCCAAGAGCAAGGGTGATCCGCAGGGTGCCCCGCGTAAGTTTGTGGTCTGCAATGGCGATGAGGGCGATCCCGGTGCCTTTATGGATCGCAGCATTCTCGAAAGCGACCCGCATTTGGTGCTGGAGGGCATGAGCATTGCGGCTTACGCGGTGGGTGCCACCCAGGGCTACCTCTACGTGCGCGGCGAATATCCCCTCGCCATTCAGCGGCTCACCAAAGCGATCAGTCAGGCGCGCAAACACGGTCTGCTCGGCAGCCAGATTTTCGACACCGCTTTCGACTTCAAGGTCGAGATCCGTGTTGGCGCGGGGGCGTTCGTCTGTGGCGAAGAGACAGCGCTGATCGCCAGTATTGAGGGCCGACGCGGCCAACCGCGCCCGCGCCCGCCCTATCCCGCCGAACGCGGGCTGTGGGGCTGCCCGACACTGATCAACAATGTCGAAACCTTCGCCAATATTGCGCCGATTATCAGCCGGGGCGCTGATTGGTATGCGACCATCGGCACGCCGAAGAGCCGAGGCACCAAGGTTTTCGCCCTCGCCGGGAAGATCCGCAATACCGGCCTGATTGAAGTGCCGATGGGCGTGACGTTGCGCGAGATTGTCGAGGAGTTGGGCGGCGGTACGGCTGACGGTAGCCCGGTAAAGGCCGTGCAGACGGGCGGGCCGTCGGGCGGTTGCATCCCGGCGGCTAGTTTTGCGACCACCACAGTTGATTACGAGTCGCTCGCCGCCGCCGGTTCGATTATGGGTTCCGGCGGCATGGTGGTGATGGACGCGGCGACCAGTATGGTTGAGATCGCCCGCTTTTATATGGAATTTTGCATGGACGAGTCGTGCGGCAAGTGTGTGCCCTGCCGCGTCGGCACGGTGCAAATGCACCGCCTGCTCGACCAAATCTGCGCCGGGACGGCCACCGCCGCTGAAGTAGTCGAACTCGAAGCGCTCTGCCAACTGGTGCGCGAGACGAGTCTCTGCGGCCTTGGGCAATCGGCCCCCAATCCGGTGCTCAGCACGCTGCGTTACTTCCGCCATGAGTACGAAGCGCGGTTGTGCGACCCGGCGCAGACAGAGGAGGCTCCCTGATGGCAGCCCGAACGCTCACGATTGATGGCACCCTGATCAGCGCCCGCGCCGACGAGAGCATCCTGGAAGCCGCCCGTGACGCTGGCATCACCATTCCAACCCTCTGTCACCTCGACGGGCTGACCGAAGTGGGCGCATGTCGCGTCTGTCTGGTCGAAATCGTCGGCTCGCCCAAGTTACAGCCTGCCTGTCACACCGTTGTGGTGGAAGGCATGGAGGTGCTGACCGACACCGAACGGCTGCGCGCCCACCGGCGGGCGATTGTCGAGTTGCTCTTCGCCGAACGGAACCACATCTGTGCGGTCTGTGTCGCCTCAGGCCACTGCGAGTTACAGAACCTGGCGGCGATGGTCGGCATGACGCATGTTCGCTACGACTATTTGGCCCCGCATTGCACGGTGGACATCAGCCACGAGCGTTTCGGCATAGACCACAACCGTTGTGTGCTTTGCACGCGCTGTATTCGGGCTTGCGACGAAGTTGAGGGCGTGCATACCTGGGATCTGGCGGGGCGCGGCACGGCGGCGCGGCTGATCACCGATCTACATGTGCCTTGGGGCGAGGCGACAAGCTGTACGACGTGCGGGAAGTGTTTGCTGGCTTGCCCAACTGGGGCAATCTTCCGCCGGGGTAGCACCGTGGCCGAACTGGAACGCGACTCGACGCGCATTGCCAC
>CAIRDL010000715.1 GCA_903877345.1 uncultured Oscillochloris sp.
CGGCCTTGAGGTGCTGGTCTATATGGTGAAGGTGAGCTACCACCAGAAGCCGTATCGCCGCGCTTTGATGGAAACCTACGGTGCCCGCGTCGTTGCCAGTCCCAGCGAGGAGACCGCCTCCGGGCGGGCGATTCTGGCCGAACATCCCGATAGCACCGGTAGTCTCGGCATCGCGATTAGCGAGGCGGTTGAGGTGGCGGTGCAGCGCGAGGATTCCAAGTACGCCCTCGGTAGCGTGCTTAACCATGTGTTGCTACACCAGACGGTGATCGGCCAAGAGGCCATCGCGCAACTCGCAATGGCGGGCGATTACCCCGATGTGGTGATTGGCTGCGCCGGCGGTGGCTCCAACTTCGCCGGAATCGCCTTTCCCTTCCTCGGCGCGCAGTTGCGCGGCGAACGGAAGGTGCGTGTGCTTGCCGTCGAACCCGCCGCTTGCCCCACCATGACCAAGGGTAAGTTCGCCTATGACTTTGGCGACACCGCTCATCTGACCCCGCTGACCAAGATGTACACTTTGGGCAGTAGCTTCGTGCCTTCGGGGATCCACGCGGGCGGCTTGCGCTACCACGGCATGGCCCCGATGGTCAGTCATCTCGTCAATCTGGGGTACGTTGAGCCGGTCGCCATTCAGCAACTCGAAACCTTCGCCGCCGGGCTGCGTTTCGCCCGTGCCGAGGGCATCATTCCCGCTCCCGAGGCGAATCACGCCGTCGCTTGTGCGCTCCGCGAGGCCCAGCGCTGTAAGGAGGAGGGCGTCAGCAAGACGATTCTCTTTAACCTCAGCGGCCACGGGCATTTCGATATGACCGCTTACACCGATTATCAGGCCGGGAAGCTCAAGGATTTTGAGTATTCGGACGAGGAAGTTGCGATGGCCCTGGCGGGGTTGCCTAGCGTGGGATAGCCGATAGCCGATAGCCCGATTGTGGCGATCCGTGATCGGGTCGCGCCCTGACCGATCACGGATTACGCATCACGCATTACGACTTCCCTCACCGCACCGTCACTTGTACCGTCACAACTGGGCCATTGGCACTTACGGTGACATAGCGACTGGTGCCGAGGGTCTCGATTTGAGGCGCAACGGGCTGCCCATTGAGCAGCACGGCCCGCACTTCCTTCGCCGTCGGCGGCAACAGCACGCGCAGCCGCACCGTGTCGCCGCTGCTCGTCGCCTCAAGGGTGAGGCGCGCTTCGTTCCCTGGTTTCGCCGCCGGTTCGTAGCGCCACGTATAGGCCGCGTAGCCGTTCGAGGCAGCGTACCGCGCCACGGCATACGCCTGCGTCACCCGGTCACGCGGGGCAGCCAGCCAGCGCGGGCTGAGCGTGGCGGCGTTGTAGGTGAGCCCAGCCTCTTCAACGCCCGCCGCGCCCTCGATCAGCGCCCCGAACATCGCACTTGAACCCCAACCGTCGGTCGGCAGAAACTCGTTGGCGGGCGCAATGCCGCCAGTCGGGTAATACCACAGATAGGTCGCGCCAGTCCGCCGAAGCAGTTCATCGTACCGATAGAGAATGTCAAAGCCGTAGCTTTCGTCGCCGTAGCGAAACGCGCCCCGCGCCAACTCGCCCCCGACGAGGGGCATTATGCCGCCGTTGACGTACTCGCCGGGCCGTTCGCCCAGGTGCCCATTCAGGCCGAAGAGGCCCGCCGGGAAGGGCGGATCAATGCTGTACCATTCGGCAAAGGCAGTGCGGCGCGGGTCATTCAGCCGCCGCTGGTATTCCGCCAGAATGGCCCGCCCTTGGTCAACACTCAGCACGCCCCGGTTCAGCGCCAGCGCATTCGA
>CAIRDL010000716.1 GCA_903877345.1 uncultured Oscillochloris sp.
AGGGAAGCGGATCTTTTCAATTGTTCCGTCGTGACCCGTGATGCGTGATCCGTGATCGGTCACGGCACGGCCTCGTCACGGATCACGCATCACGGGTCAAGCGGTGACGAGACGCTTTAATTTTTCCACTTCCCTTACAGTCTTGGGCAACGCGAGTCTTCCTGATGTGATTGATCTGAAACCTAAAACCTAGCAGAAGTACCTCTAGCTTGAAAGGTTGCGGCGCTGCGCGACAACAAGCTTGCGTTCGCGGCGATAGACGAGGAAAAAGAAGAGGCCGAGTGCGGGCAGCAGAAAGGGCCAATGCGCCCGTTCAGCTTGGAGTTGCTGCCACAACGTACGGTATTGCACCCACAACGGGTAACGGAGCAACTGCGCCTCAATGTATTTACTGACCTGTTGCCGCCAAGGCAGCGCCGCTTCAGGGGCCGGGTCTGGAGCCATAGAACTTCCTCCATTAAACAGATTTTAGATTGCACTGGCAGACGCAGCCCTGAGGCATATTTCAGAATCGGCGGTTTCAGCTTGACAGTTGAACCCTACGACCACACCACACGTTCTTTGCGTCTTTGCGTCTTTGCGTCTTTGCGTCTTTGCAGCGGCAGACGCAGCCCTAACGGAGTGTGGCGATCAGCGGGAAAAGTTTGCCGCCCCGCCAAATGCCCGTCAGTTCAATGGGGCCGAAGATGGTACGCCCGTTGACGCTGGTGTGCAGCCCTGCGGCAAGGGCGGGGTCTTGCGGGGGCGCGGCGAGTTTGACTTGGAGCGTCCCGGCAGCGGGAACACCACCCGAGCCTAGCTGTTCGACCAAAAGGGCGCTATCGGGGCTGGCGAGCAGGTCGCCCTGCACGCGCACCGGCTGACCTTCATACAGCGCACTGTTAGCAAGAAGCAGGGCGATGCTCAGGTCGCGGACGGTGCGCGGCACGAGGGTCGTTTGCTCCAGCGCATAACGATAGCGCCCGTCAGTCCCGTAAGCTCCAGGCCCAACGAGCTTGCCACTGGCCTCGACAATTGGATTGTCTGGCGCACTTGGACTGGCGCGGGGCAATGCGGGTGTCACCCCAAGCCAAAGCGCCTGACCATTGAAAGGCAGCGACCCGGCTGCGCCAAGCTGGATTTGGTCAGCCAAAAGGCTGCCCTCGGGCGTGACGAGCAGAATGCCGACCACCGTAAGTTGCCCCAGCGTTGGGGCGGCAAGCACCTCGGCGACGAGTGGCAACGTGGGCAGCGGTAGCGGTGAAGGGACGACCGTCGCCTGTTCAGTACAGGCAACCAGCAAAATGAGGAAGGTCAGGGGGAGCAGGCGATGCATGTGCGCCATTGTAGCACGCTGTGGCGCGCAACTCGCAAAACGGCCCGCCCGCCTCAAAAGCGGCACGTTTTAGGCAAAAAACACAAACTTGGAAGCCTGCGAGAGCCGCATGATAGGTTTTGGCAGTTCATTTGAGGCTTGTGAAAGCCCCGCAGTGTTACAATCGCCTCCAGCCAGTCAAATGCAAACGTGATTCACGAAGGATAAACTGAGAACTATGGGCACGAAGAACTCGCGGCTCCAAGGCTTCTACCAGCTCAACCCGTTCGAGCGGCTCCAGGTGGTCAAGTCATTTGACGGGCTCTGCGACGAGGATCTGCGGATCCTCCACGGGGGCCAGGGCATTCTCAGTATCGAGCGTGCCGACAAGATGATTGAGAATGTGATCGGCACCTACAATTTGCCGTTGGGTGTCGCGACCAACTTCCGCATTAACGGGCACGACCATCTCATCCCGATGGTGGTTGAGGAGCCTTCGATTGTTGCCGGGGCCAGCTACGCGGCGAAGATGATCCGCGACGGCGGCGGCTTCGAGACGAGTAGCACCGAACCACTGATGATCGGCCAAGTCCAGATTGTCGGCGTAGCCGCGCCGCATAACGCCCGCCACGACATCTTGAGCCACAAAGACGAGCTTCTGCGGATTGCGAATGCCCAGAGCCGCTCGCTCGTGACGCTCGGCGGAGGAGCCCGCGATGTCGAGGTGCATATTCACGCGACCAGCCCGATGGGGCCGATGCTGGTGGTGCATCTGATTGTTGATTGCCGCGATGCGATGGGGGCGAATGCGATCAACTCGATGTGCGAGGCCGTGGCTCCGTTGCTCGAACAGATCACGCACGGGCGGGTTTACCTGCGGATTCTCTCCAACCTGAGCGACCGGCGGCTATCGCGGGCGCGCTGCGTCGTACCCACCCAATCCCTCGCTCGCGACGGGTTGCCGGGTGAAGCGGTCGCCGAGGGCATTCTCTGGGCTTACGCCTTCGCCGCCGTTGATCCCTACCGCGCCACGACCCACAACAAGGGCATTCTCAACGGAATTGACCCGGTGATTGTCGCGACGGGCAACGACTGGCGCGCCGTTGAGGCCGGTGCCCACGCTTACGCCGCCCGCAGCGGTCAGTACAGTTCGCTTAGTGTTTGGGAGCGTGACGAACACGGCAATCTGGTGGGTACGCTCGAACTGCCAATGGCGGTCGGGATTGTCGGCGGCGCGACCAAGGTGCATCCGGCGGCGCAGGCAGCGCTCAAGCTGCTTGGGGTGAAATCGGCCAGTGAGTTGGGCGAAATCGCGGTCTGCGCGGGCCTCGCCAGCAACTTGGCGGCGATGCGCGCCCTGGCCTGCGAAGGGATTAACCAAGGCCATATGGGCCTGCACGCCCGCCAAATCGCGATGGCCGCCGGTGCCCACGGCCATTTGGTTGACGAGGTGGCCCGCCGTATGGTCGAGGAGCGCAACATTAAGCCCGCCCGCGCCGAGGAGTTGGTCACGGAGTTGCGGGGCTAGGTTTCAGGGGTCAGGGGCTAGGTTTCAGGGGTCAGGTCGAGCGCATTGAGAAGACTTGTGTGGCCCAAAACCGTAAAGTACCTACGAACCTTGTCTAACGGGGCTAAAGCCCCTACTACGAACCCTGGCACCTGACTCCTAAGACAAGGTTTCAGGGGTCGGGTTTCAGGTTTCAGGTCGAGCGCATCAGAACGCGCTGCGTAGACCAAAACTGTAAAGTAGCCCAGAACCTTGTCTAACACCTGGTCCCTGGTCCCTGGTCCCTGGTCCCTGGTCCCTGGTCCCTGGTCCCTGGTCCCTGGTCCCTGGTCCCTGGTCCCTGATCCCTGGTCCCTGATCCCTGATATAAGAAAGGCTCGTCCGCATGATGCGTCCCACCCGCCCTGTCGGCATTGTCGGCTACGGGGTCTACATCCCCCGCTACCGCATCGCGGCCAAAGAGATTGCACGCCTCTGGACTGATGGGCATGGCGGGACACCCGTTGATGCCAAAAGCGTCCCCGGCCCTGACGAGGATACGATTACGATGTCCATTGAGGCCGCCCGCAATGCGCTGGCCCGCGCTGGCATCACTGGTGAACGGCTAAGCGCCGTTTGGGTGGGCAGCGAGAGCCACCCGTATAGTGTGAAGCCTTCGGGCACCTTGGTGGCCGAAGCGGTCGGGGCGAACCCGTGGGTCAGTGCGGCTGACTTCGAGTTTGCTTGTAAGGCGGGCAGTGAGGCGCTGACGGCGAGTATGGCGCTAGTGGGCAGTGGCATGGCCGAGTACGCCCTCGCCATCGGGGCCGATACCGCCCAAAGTCGCCCCGGTGACGCGCTCGAATACACCGCTTCGGCGGGCGCGGGGGCGCTGATTGTCGGCCCAGGGAGCGAGGCGCTGGCGACGATTGACGGCACCATCAGCTATGTGAGCGATACGCCCGACTTCTACCGCCGCGCTGACCGGCCTTACCCGGTACACGGCAACCGCTTCACCGGCGAACCGGCCTACTTCCACCAGATTCAGTCAGCGGCCCGCCGTTTACTCACGGATCTGGGCAAAGAGGCGCACGACTTCACCTACGCGATTTTCCACCAGCCCAACGCCAAATTTCCCCAAGCGGTGGCGAAGCGCCTCGGCTTCAGCGACGCCCAAATCGCGCCGGGCCTGCTCAGCCCGCAGATTGGCAATACCTAGTCGGGGGCGGCGCTGGCGGGTCTCTGTGCGACCCTTGATGTCGCCCAGCCCGGCGACACGATCTTCGTCACGACCTACGGCAGCGGCGCTGGCTCCGACGCCTACGCCCTGACCGTCACCGAGCGGATTGACGAGTGCCGGGGCCGTGCCCCACTGACCGACGCCTATCTCCGCCGCCAAGTCTTTGTAGACTACGCGCTTTACGCAAAATGGGTCGGCAAGCTGGTGATGGGCTAGAACGCGCCGCGCACGGTGAAGAAAGAGAACGTGATGTCTTCCAATGTCTATGTTGTCGCCGCTGCCGCAACGCCGGTGGGCGAACATTTTGGTCGCAGTCTGGCCGATTTGGCGAGTGAAGCGGTGCGTGCTGCCTTCGCGGCAGCGCCCGGGCTTTCAGCCGCTACTGTCGGAGCCTTGTATGTCGCCAATGCGATGGGCGAAACCCTGGCGGGGCAGAGCCATTTGGGGGCCTTTTTGGCCTCGGCGGTGGGTCTGTCCGGCGTGCCCGCGCTGCGCGTTGAAGCGGCAGGCGCGAGTGGCGGTGTGGCGCTGCAACAGGCGGCGCAAGCCATTCTCGCCGGTCAGTGTGAAGTCGCGGTCGTCTTGGGGGCCGAAAAGGTGACGGATCGGCTTGAGGGTGCGCTTGAAGCCGCCCTCGCCCTTCACGCCGATGGCGAAGCCGAGGCGATCAACGGGCTGACCCTCAACGCCCAATGGGCCTTGCTGATGCGGCGCTATATGCACGACTACGGCTACAGCGCCGACGCTTTTGCGCCCTTCCCGGTGAACGCCCACCACAACGCCCTGAAAAACCCCCAGGCGCTCTACCGCTTTGCCATTAGTGCCGACAAGTACCGCAAGGCTGGACAAATCGCCTCGCCGCTGAATATGCTCGACTGTAGCAGCGTGGCCGACGGTGCCGCCTGCGTCGTTCTGGCTACCGAAGCCATCGCCCGTGAGTTGGCGCCAGGGCCACGGGTGCGTCTCGCCGGGACTGCCGTGGCGACCGACCACCTCAGTCTGGCGGCCCGTCCCGACCCATTGGCGCTGAACGCCGCCCGCGCCAGTGCTCACGTCGCCCTCGGACGCGCCCACCTGGGTTTGGGCGAGGTGCAGGTTTTTGAGTTGACCGACCCCCACGGCATCGCGGCGGCCCTGGCCCTCGAAGCAATGGGTTGCTACAACCGAGGCGAAGCGCCCCGTCACGCCGCCGATGGTGCGCTGGCCCCGACCGGGCGCACGCCCATCGCCACTGCAGGCGGGTACAAGGCCCGTGGCGATGTCGTTGGTGCCAGTGGCGTTTACCAAATTGTCGAGTTGGTGCGGCAACTGCGCGGCACGGCTGGCCCAAGCCAAGTGGCCGGTGCGCGGGTCGCCCTGGCCCAATGTCTTGGCGGCATTGGCGCGACGGCAGCGACGTGCGTGCTTGTCAACGAATAGAGGAGTTTTGAGATGCAGATCGCACGTCACTGGCGCCAACGCGGTGCCCGCTACCGGCTTGAAGGCCAGCGCCATCGGACAACTGGCGTGGTGCGCTTTCCCGCCCAAACCCTGGGTTTGGGTGAGGAGCCGAACGATTGGGAGCTGGTGGCCCTGAGTGGGCGCGGTGAAATCTACAGCTTCAGCGTCCTGCGGCAGCCGCCCGACGGCTACGAGGCGTTTGCCCCTTACCCGGTGGCTCTGGTACGTCTAGAAGAAGGCCCGCTCGTGAGCGCCCAGCTTACCGATTGTGGCGAGGCCGACCTGAGCATCGGCCAGGCTGTTGAGATGGTCACGCGCCAATTGGTGGACAGCGGCGAAGACCATATGCTCGTCTACGGCTACAAGTTCCGGCCCGTCATCTGATCCGTGATTCGTGATTCGTGACCAAGCCGATTACGTATCACCCATCACCTATCACGCAAATCTGCCCCTTCCCTAAGCCCAACGGCGTATCTTGCGGCCCTCGCACCTAATTGATCGGTGCGGGGGCTTTATTTTTGCGTTAAGTGGTTTACAATAGAGGCACGGGCCGTCCATTGAACAAGGAGCTTGCATATGTTCCAGGAAATGATCAACGGCAGTATCGCAGTCTTCACGAAGCCGTCCGTCGAGACGTTCGAGACGCACGAGAAGGATAACTTGACCTGGGCGCTGATCTACTCGGTGATCGCGGGGGTGATCAACGCGGTGTTGGGGGCGATCAAGGCCGCGCTGTTCCCCGGCGCGGTCGAGGGGTTTCAGTCAAGCGCCACTGGCGGTTCGGGCATTGTGAGTACCGTGGTGGGGGCCGTCATCGCCACAATCATCGGCATGATGATTAGCTGGGGGATTACTTACGGGCTTGGGAAGGCTTTCGGCGGCACTGGCAAGTTCGGTGAGTTGGCCTACGACCTGTCACTCTTCAACGCACCCTCGACGGTAATCTTCAGCGTCCTCAACTTCATTCCCATCCTGGGTGGCATCGCGGCCCTGGTGCTAGGTTGCTACAACATGTATCTGACCTACGTGGGCATCCAGTCGGGAATGAACCTGCCCAGCAACAAGGCGCTCTACGTCATCTTGATCGAGATCGCCATTGTCGTCGTGCTTGGCATCTGCGTCGGGGTCTTTGCCTTCGCCGCCATCGCTGCCCTCATGGGTGCTTCGGGTGGCCTCGAGCGCTAGTTCAGCCTCTCACCGAAGCGTAGTCAGTTCCGACCGCCGCCCCGCAGGGGGCGGCGGTTTGGCGTTCCCGCCGGCCATCCCCCGCAGGCGATCAGCGATTTAGTCAGCCCTAGCACGCGCTCGTGCAGGATCTCAGCCTCTGGAAAGAGCGCCTGGAGTTCACGCTGCGTGAGCAAGCGATGCTCAGCGACGAGCGCCAACGCAGCGCCGGGGTCAGGTTGGCGGCGATACCAGCCGAGGTTGAAGTGCCGCACCAGGGCAACTTGGGCCGCCAAGGGCAGCCATTGAAAGCCCGGCACAAGGAAATGCGGCTCAAGGGGAAAGGCGCGATTAGGCGTCTGGACAAAATAGCACCGCCCGACGCGGCGCACCTCGGCGGCCATGCGCTGTTGGTGCGCCAAACTGCCCAGATGCTCAATCACCGAATTAGAGAAAACCACGTCGAAGGCTCCAGCAGCAAAGGCGCTTAAATCGCGGGCATCGCCTTTGAGCATCTGAAAGCCGGGCCGCGTCACCTCTTCCGTCGTAAGATTGAGCAGCACCACCTCAATGCCGGGGCGTCCGCTGAAGCCCATCTGCGCCCAGAAGTTCACCCGCCCGCCCACATCGAGGATGCGGAACGGCGGCGTCAGGCGGTCGAGACGGGCCTGAAAGAGTGTGAAACGCGCCCGCCGCATACGCGTCGCCAGCGAGTTAGGATCGCGGTTGTCAAAGGGGCGAAACATCACTGCTACCTTATTTGTACTACTGGGAGCGCGGGCGTCCCGCCCGCCCGCAAGCTTGTCTCAGCCTAAGGCATGGTTCAATCCAGCTTTACAGTCCAGCGATCTGACGCAAAGCCGCAAAGCCGCAAGGAGCATATGATTGCAGGTTTCAACTGTCAAGCTGAAATAACCGCTTCTGAATCATGCCTGCCTAAGGCATGTTTCAAATCAGCTTTACAGTCTGGGCCTCGCGCCGCTAGGGTGAGCACGGTGGGTGAGGCTGTGTCCTCGCTGGCTGAGCTTGTCGAAGCCAGCACCCAACTTCCCGTTCGTCGCGTAGGCTGCCATAGTAAACGGTCAAGCTAAAACCGTCGATTCTGAAACACGCCTGAGACAAAAAGGACGAGCTTGGCAATGTTGCCAAGCTCGTCCCTAGTTCTAACTGAGGCTCAGGCCGAGAGGGCGGGATTACCGCGTCACGGTGAGCTTAGTCCACATCCCCGACTGGAAGTGCGCCGGGAGGTTACAGAGCAACAGATACTCGCCAGCGGGCAGGTCAAGCGTCACTTGGCCACCGGTTCCACCCTCAATGTTCGCCACTTCACCCAAGCTCCCAAGGAACTTCTCATCCAGGCGTAGCACCGCATTGTCATAGACCATACGGGACATCACCTGCTCGAGCGGCCCGTCGTTCCGCGTCTTCGCCGGAGCCTTCCCGCCGCCATTGGCGGGCGAGACGGCGGGGAAGGGCACGACCAACATTTCGTGCTGCTGCACATCGGAGTTGGTGACGGTGAACGTAACTGGGCCAGCATGCACCGACGAGACATTGGGCGTGACTTGGAAGGCGCGGATGTCAACCTTCACTTGACCTTCCGCCGGAGCGACGGGCGCCTTGCTCGTGGGCGTTCCCCCAACGCCACAACTCGCAAGGGCCATCATCAGGAGACCGAAACCAACGAACTGACCCAACCGCATTGATCGACGTGCCATTGAAAATTCCCCCGTTTGCATTTGGCACACTATGATCCATGACGTGCGGTACTAAAGACCGACGTCAGCTAAGAACTGAACAGTGTCCCCGCCGTACGGCGCGATAACCATCGCCAAGGTGCCAGGAACGTGCTGACCGTGTATTGAATGCAGTGCTGTATGAGATGATTATGATGCATGTCAGGCATAATGTCAACATTGAGAATTATAGTACGAAGTCTTGTAGCTTGAGCGGGGCAAGCCGCCAAAATACGCTCAACCTGCTGATTTTACAAGCCTGTAAGGGAAGCGGAAGATTTAAAACATTCCATCTGATCCGTGACGCGTGATCCGTGATCGGCTAGGGTGCGGCCCGGTCACGGATCACGCATCACGGATCATTG